>JAQUJY010000134.1:605-5879 GCA_028680705.1 Bacteroidales bacterium | reverse complement strand
GCATCGAGGGTATTATTAACTATGCGCAGAGGTTGATTCTTTACCTCGACTCAAACAATAATCAATGGTTAGATGATTGATGTAAAGTGTAATCGCTAAAAATATAAATCTCTCTCGCCCTGTTTAATACGTTCAATTCTACTTCTGATTTCAACAGGGTTTCCCTGATTATTTAACTCTCCAAGGGTTTTGTCGATTAATTTCCAGCCTTTGGTTTGTACCTGAGGAGTTGCATAGTCAACTAAATACTCACTAAGAGTTAGAATGGCATTTGGGGTGCAATATCTTTTGATAAAACCCGGTACAGAAAACTCCATAAAGTGCTCACCTGTTCGACCCAAACGGTAGCATGCCGTACAGAATGAGGGTAAGTTTTCGTGGTCGATTAGCTCCTCAACAATTTCGGCAAGCGAACGGCTATCGTTAATCATAAACTGTTCACGGTTCAGATTCTGGTCTTCATTTTTGGATTGTGAATAGGAACCGAGTTCGAGTTTGGTCCCCCCATCAATTTGGGAAACGCCAAACTGTATCACCTCTCGCCTTACGGCAACCGACTCTCTGGCGGTAAGTATCATTCCTGTATATGGTACGGCCAATCTTAGTATGGCTACAAGTTTTACAAAATCTTTATCATTAACTACATACTCCTCGGGCGCATTTATCGATGAAGCATCCTTTAGGCGAGGAAACGAAATGGTGTGTGGTCCCACATTGTAGCAGGCTTCTAGGTGATTAGTATGGCGAACCAGCCCAAGCACTTCATATCGCCAATCGTAAAGCCCAAATAGAGCACCAATGCCCACATCGTCTAAACCAACCTCTTGTGCACGGTCAAGACTAGTCAACCGCCAGTTAAAATCGCGTTTTTTACCGCCCAAATGATATTGTGCATAGGCATCGGGATTATAGGTTTCCTGAAAAACCTGATATGTCCCGATTCCTGATTCCTTAACCGTTTTAAATCCCTCAATATCTAGTGGTGCTGCATTAATATTTACCCTTCTAATCTCACCATTACCTTTTTTAATGCCGTAAACTAGACGAACATTATCAGCAATAAATTCGGGTGAGTAATCCTTATGCTCTCCGTAAACAAGTATCAGGCGTTTTTGCCCATTATCTTCCAGAGCTTCAACCTCTTTTGTAATTTCCTCATCGGTAAGGGTTACCCTAAGTGCATCCTTGTTCGATGTTCTAAATCCGCAGTATGTACAATTATTTGTGCATTTATTGCCAATGTAAAGCGGAGCAAATAGCACAATTCTATTGCCGTAAACCTTTTTTTTGAGGTCGCGGGCAGCGTTTAATATCTCCTCTACCAACACGGGGTCAGTTGTGTTTACCAACACTGCGGTTTCCTCCAGCGAAAGCCTTTTCTTATCATATGCTTTGGCAATTACCTCGCGCACCCTTTCTGGGGTAGATTTGGTATTATTAATGTAGTTCCAAATTTCTTCTGGGTCAATGAAAGGTTTCATCGGCTCGTCAGGAATGTTGTATTTTTCGGGAATAAACTTCATGACAATATATTTTTTAAGTTAAAAAGTGATGCTTGCTCTTAGGTAAATATTTCTGCCCGGCTCAATGCTAATTGAACCACGATTTGTTGCAAGATGATTAGTGTAACTTACATTGGTTAGGTTATCAATTCCGGCAAATAGCTGGAGATTTGAAAAACCCATATTGAATTTGGCCGAGCTAACCCTGAGGTCTATTCTATGGTAGCCATCGGTTGCAGTTTCTCCATCGGCTATTTTATCCTGTTTGGCTGCGCCCAGAATACTAGCCTCAATTGCTCCAATCCTATTAACATTGTATCGTAGGCCAAACCTGCCACTAAGCGGTGGAATTTGGGGCAGGTTCTCTTCTTCCTCGGTGTCTCTCCCTATAACATATGCACCTGAACCAAAAATCACTAGGCCTTTCGTGGCTTTGTACTGAAATTTGATATCGGAGCCGTAAAGCATAGCCGAGCTAACATTGGCGTTTATCAATGCGGGTAGAGTATCCGCAATACCCGTGGAAGTTGTGGTGTATATATATTCGCCAGGAGTTTCAACAATCATATTGTTTATCCAATTGGCAAAAATATCAACCTGCATTATAAGATTCTGTTTCCAAACTCTTAGCCCTAGGTCAGTGGCATAGCCGCTCTCCGATTTAAGAGTTGGGTCGCCAATACGAACAAGATTTCCTAAATCAATAAACTTAAAACTCTCCTCAAGCGACGGTGCCCTAAACGAACGAGCAAAACTGGCCGAAAGGTCAATGTCTTTACCAACCCTGTACAGCAAACCTGCATTTGCACTCCATGAGAATAGATTTTGCTTGCCGGCTTCAAACGTAACGCGTTGATTAGGTGGCGAATAGTTAGGTTCACCATCATTCATAATTAAATAGTCGATATCAAAATTTTGCTCGTTTTTGGTTTGAATTCCATCGGCTCTACCGCCAACAATCATGGTGAGTTTGTCATCTAATAAACGAGTTTCGTTCTGCACAAATACACCCGCTGTTGCAAAAGTAGATTTTGGCGTGGGAGTTTCGCCCCTTACCATATTGTTGGTAGTTATTAAAACTCCTAAGGGATTAAAAACTTCTACTTTGATATACTTTTGCCTTTCGGTGTAAAGGTTTCTCGCCCAAGCATCAATACCCGCAATAAGAGTATTATTTTCTGTAAAGTTCCATGTGCTTTGCAATTGAATCCCATTGGTTAAATGTTCGCCAGTTGGCGTAAAGTACTGCGGACTTGTGCGCCTTATTCCACCATTAGGTGTGGGTGCCTCCGAAACGGTATTTGGAAATAGTAGCACATCGCGAAGAATAAACTGATTATAGTAGCTAAGTTTTAACGATGAGAGCGTATTTGTAACGTCTGTTATTTCGTAGCTGGCAGAAAAAAGTCGGCGTCCAATATCGCTGTACGTTGCCGTGGCAGGGCCCGGAAAGGCATCTCCACCGGGAATACCCACATCACTTGCACTATATTGCTGATATTGAGCCTTAAGAGTATGGTTCTTAAATGGTTTAAAGCCTGCCCGTGCCGATATATTGTTGGTTGTAAACTGACTATTAGGTAGTTTACCCATAGGAGTTCTAATATTTTGTGCATCGCTATACGTACCATTTACCTTAAGGTACCACCTATCGGCACCAGCATTAATGTTAGCATAACCAGAGTAGCTGTTGTTTGCAGATGCAACCCCTGCAATTATGTTTCCTGATAGATGAGGCTCACTAGAAAAGTACCCATCCTTGGTTATGATGTTTACTATTCCACCCATTGCCCCTGTGCCATAAAGTACGGATTGTGCGCCCTTTACCACTTCAACACGCTCAACATCGTTCACATCTATCATTGAGAGTGATGCGGTAAGGTCGTTTGCTGTTTCTACTCTAAAGCCATCAACTAGAGTAACAAGCCTATTCTCGCCAAAACCACGGATATTAACGCTGGTTGCCCAAACACCATCGCCACCCATTGCAATGCCTGGTTCGTTAGCTAAAACGTTGGAAAGTGAAATGGCCGACTGATGCTGAAAATCGTACTTACCAACTACGGCAAGTGGCGTTGGTAATTCTTTAATACTTCGGTTTACCCTAAAACTTGATACTACCACCTCGCCAAGCGGGAAGGGTCGTGGTGCGAGCGTAAAGGTAAGTTCTGAATTGCTTGAAATGGTAATAGCTTGCTGCATTGGCGCATAACCTATTATGCTTAGGTTAACCATATAGCTATCGGCAGGCAGATTGAATACAAATTTGCCATTCACATTGGTAACGGCAAAAAAATCTTTTCCCTTAGTATTAGTGGGAATGACCTGTATAGCAACGCCCTCTAATGCTTTTTGTGAAACGGAGTCAACTACAACTCCGTGTAAACTAAAATCTTGTGAATTTACCTTGTGCGATATTGCCAAGGCGCCAATTACACCCAATAACCAAATTTTATTCATTTTGCGTGTTCTTTAAAAGTACCGATTTAACTTGAATGCCCCTTAATCGGCCTAGCTGGCCGGTTAGCGAACCAATCTCGTCGGTGGTACCCTCAAGAACAAGCGAAATAACACTTTGCCCGGTGCTGCGAGGCAGCCCTTGGCGTCCAAGAATAATTTGGGAATGTTTTGAGATGATGTCGTTTAGTTGCTGTATGCTTTCACGACTCTCAATAAGGATAAGTGCAGTTCCAACTCTCTTTTCCATCAGAATACCTTTGGATTAGATTGATTTTTTATTTTATGAAACCTTGATTCGGGATAAACTCCTCCTCTCAGTTATAACAACAATAACTATTGTTATTCAGATAACAAAAGTATGCCTTATTCGGTTTATAGCAAAATGTTTCTGAACATAAATTTATAGAGTTCTATAACGGGTGATGTGGAAATTTAAATTTTCACATATTTCATAAAAAGATTATAGAATATCCCATTATTAAAAAAAACATATAGCCATTTGATTTTCAAGCAACAATATCACCCCTTCGGGTTTTTGAAACTCTTTACCATAATAATGTCAGCCCTTCGGGCTTTTTGCAGAAACCAATCTCAAGGTTGGCAGCTAAACGATAAAAAACGCACCAACGCCATAAGCACGATAAAGAATAATTATTCAAAAATAAAAACTTATAGCAACCCCAAAGAGGGTTAAATTACTTAAGAATAGAAACTTATAGCAACCCCGAAGGGGTGTAATTATTCTAGGAAAAGAAATTACAACAATCTCCAACCCCGTAGGGGTGACATTATTTTAAATAAAAGTATTATTGCAGTTCTCAACCCCAGAGGAATAAAATTATTAAACCACCGCTACCACACAATACAATCGTTCGACAGCTGTAATATTAATGAAAAGACAAATCCATCCACAAAAAACAAATGATATAATAGTTATAGTATCATCCCATTATTTAAAAACATCTAGGCATTTGATATTCAAGCAACAATATCACCCCTTCGGGGTTTTGAAACTCTTTCCCTATTCAGACCATAATAATGTCAGCCCTTCGGGCTTTTTGCAGAAACCAATTTCAAAGTTGGAAACAAACGATAAATAACGTACCATTCCCATAAGTCCGATAAAGAATAATTATTCAAAAATAGGAATTTATAGCAACCCCAAAGAAGGTTAAATTACTTAAAAATAGAAACTTATAGCAACCCCGAAGGGGTGTAATTATTCTAGGAAAAGAAATTACAACAATCTCCAACCCCGTAGGGGTGACATTATTTTAAATAAAAGTATTATTGCAGTTCTCAACCCCAGAGG
>JAQUJY010000134.1:0-505 GCA_028680705.1 Bacteroidales bacterium | reverse complement strand
CCCATTATTTAAAAACATCTAGGCATTTGATATTCAAGCAACAATATCACCCCTTCGGGGTTTTGAAACTCTTTCCCTATTCAGACCATAATAATGTCAGCCCTTCGGGCTTTTTGCAGAAACCAATCTCAAGGTTGGCAACTAAACGATGAAAAACGTACCATTCCCATAAGTCCGATAAAGAATAATTATTCAAAAATAGAAACTTATAGCAACCCCGTAAGTTTTAAAATTCAGACCATAATAATGTCAGCCCTTCGGGCTTTTTGCAGAAACCAATCTCAAGGTTGGCAACTAAACGATGAAAAACGTACCATTCCCATAAGTCCGATAAAGAATAATTATTCAAAAATAGGAATTTATAGCAACCCCAAAGAAGGTTAAATTACTTAAGAATAGAAACTTATAGCAACCCCGAAGGGGTGTAATTATTCTAGGAAAAGAAATTACAACAATCTCCAACCCCGTA
This sequence comes from Bacteroidales bacterium, assembly GCA_028680705.1. GTDB lineage: Bacteria > Bacteroidota > Bacteroidia > Bacteroidales > Tenuifilaceae > Perlabentimonas. The sequence continues at coordinate 36 of JAQUJY010000134.1, read as the reverse complement.
GGGGTGACATTATTTTAACTGGACGTATTATTGCAG
>JAQUJY010000002.1 GCA_028680705.1 Bacteroidales bacterium | reverse complement strand
AACGTTATGTTGTAGTATGGTTTCACAATAGTTATTAACTAGCTATAAACCCAATAGATTGACAAAACTCCTTTTGTAGGTAATATTTTTTTTTCTAAAATTCAAAGATAATCATTTTTCTTATGCGATTAGCTTTAAAACCTTAATCATCGATATTACTTACATGCTAAAGTTGCTGCTTTTTAATTAGTGTTGTAGTTATAACCTGAACTTAGGATTTGTTTATTCTATAAGTAGAACATCTTCATTACTAATCTTTAAGCTTACTTGCAAACTCAACTGTACCTATAGCATCAATAATTACTGGTATTATTTTATTTTTATTCGCCTCATCCATTGTTTCTGCATCTAATTTAATGTCAATGTTGCCTTTAAAAAACATTCCATAGTCCCATCCTTTTTTTAAATCGAAAAACTGATACCCTTTACCTTTTATTATCAAATCACATTTGGTATACCCCTGTTCAGGGACTATTACATCCCAACTAACCTTAATCGATAATTCAAGATTAATATTTGCAATATTCTTTTCAATTTTTTCCAGCACCCTTTTGTTCGTAACCTCCAAACTGATAAAGCCCTTTGATTGCTCGGTTGAAATACTATCAACCGGCATGAAAATATGAAGATCGCTATTCCATGTATGCCCCAATTTAATCTTCTCATTTGGATATGAAAATCCGCTTTTAAGATATACTAACAATTGATCTATATAAGGATTTTCATCAGAAGTACTTAAATCAATCCCAAATATTTTCGGTAAATCCTGCCAGGCACCGTTAGATGAAAGTTTTCTAAGCTGCTCGCCCCCCAAAAAGATTTTGACCATACTGGTAAAATCTTGCTCTAGGGGAAACACTTGGCCATTTGCTTTTAATACAAAATTATTTACTTCTGATTTTATGGCTATATCCGCAGAATTGTCGGTTTTGTTGCTTACTGTTTCACTCTTGTTTTTTGTCAATTCCAGATCTAAATCTTTAACAATCCCATTGGCAATCATATCCCTTATATCAGTAGATAGAAGATTGCTTTTAAAGGGTAATATCCCATTTTTTGTTTGCGAAGTGTCTTTTCCATGAGGCAACAATACCTTGTTAACATTTAATAGGATTTTGAGTTTTGTGCTGGATAGATAATTCTTATCATTTTCGAATTTGTATTTTAAATCGACACCTTCATCTCTGTTTTGACAGGCCTGTCCACTTAATAAAACAGCAATTATAAAAAACATGTGTAACCATGTTTTTGTTAGGCGTTTAAGTTGTAATGTCATGTTTTTTGATTTCATGCTAAATAATAAATAAAACTTAAAATTAGTAAATAAATAAAGCACTTGCTAATTAACCTAATTAGCAAGTGCTATTTATGCTATTCAAATTTCATCATCAAATGCAGAATTAGAAATAAATACGCGAAAATGAATGTGATTTGTTAAATACATTTTTGCTATACAAGTCCGTGTTTCCCAGCCCTTTTAAAGAGAAATATACATCACCTTTTAGGTAAGCAGTTCTATCAAAATAGCGGCTACTTGCATTTAGGTAAAACTTATAGTACGGAGTAATAGTTAGGCGTGGACCAAGAAGAGAGTACAAATTGGCTGATACTTCGGCTTTTAAAGCAGGCTGAATTGTTAAATTCCCTTTCCAGCTGTAACTTGGAGAGTATACAGTATAGGTTGGAGAAGGGGTTGCGCTTATGTTTGACCAACCTGAGCCTTTTACCCATTTAGAACCAATTTTTGTAGAGCTAACTATTTTAATTTTTTGCGACACCGAGCAAGATGCGGTAGCGCTCATATAAACACTGGCATCAAGTTTTCCTCTTAATGTAACCCATGCAGGTAATAAACCTCCTACAATAGAAAAAATAGTTTTAGTCTCATCGATTAGTTTTTTATTGTAAGTATTAGATACAGATTTAGAGATTGTTATTTTGAAAGTAGGATCAAAAGTAACAGTATTCTCTATATAGGCTTGTGTATTCTGTAATACTCCACCTGACACTTCAGCTTTCCAGTAAAATGTTGGCTTATAAGTAATTCCACCAGCGGATATTTCCCCTTTTGCATAAGTATTGCTGTAAAGGGTGGTGCCTGATAAGCTTTTCGATAAGGTTACATTATAACTAAATGAATGGCGGCCGTTGGGAAGTGCTTTTGTTTGATCGAAAGTTACCTCCTCTTTTAAAATTCTTTCTTGCTCCATTTTCAGTAAGTCTTCATTGGTACATGGATTTTCAAGTGTAAATTTTCCATCGGAAGTTGTTGTTAGTGCCAATGGTGGGGGCACATTAATTGCATCCTGAAGCTCATCAATGGGGCTGTTAAATTCAGGAGTCAATTCTTCTTTTTTACAGCTCATCAATGTCGCCAACAGAACGGACATTGATACAAGGATAAAAAATTTATTTTTCATAATTGGTTAGGGTTTGGTGAAATAAAAAAAGATTGATATTTGGTTTGTAAATTTTATTATTCCCTTTTTTAAAAACATTTTTATAACATTATAATTTTAGAAGTTTTCGAAAATCCATTGGCAACAATTCTGCAAAAATAGATGCCATTCGTCATTCTTTCGTCGGCATTCCAAGCTACATTATAGCTACCAGCAGCTTGTTTCTCATCCACTACTTTACTTATAACTCTACCAGTAAAATCATAAATTTGAATTAATACATCTCCATCTTCTGGAACTGAGTAGCTAATGTTTAAATCTGAGGTGAATGGATTTGGATAACAGCTCAACATGATTTCAGTTTCAGTTTTAATTTCAGTTTCAACATCTTCGTTTTCTAAGGCTGATTTAGTTGAGTTGTTATAAATTTTCACACTTAAATCATCAAAATGTGCATGCGTTGAATTTGTACGTAATGAAATGTAAGAACCGGAAATTAAAGGTGAATCGTCTTTCCATGAAACAATAGGATTTGTGCTGCCATCACGGTAAGCATTTATTATACCAGTTGCAGGGTCATAAATAACCTTGTACGTATGGCTTTGACCTGCTGCAGAAGTACAACTTGCTTCTTTTCTTTTTGTTAAAGAATTTCCAACCGATTCATAAATTTGTAGCATTGAATTTGTTTGGAAAATAAGATAGGAGTTTCCCCTGTTTGTACTACTTGAAGCATCACACATAATATGCATTCCTGCTGAAGTATTTGATACGAAATTTACGGACCATTCATAAACTAACTTGCCATACTGAATTACAGGTACCGATGCTATTGTATTTGAATTTGATGTGCTGCTTTGGCTGTACTGATTGCTTTCTACTGCCCATGTACCGGAGCTTGCAACAAAATTATTTGCTACGCCATCGTTGAAATCTTCGGAGTACGAAGCATAATCAACACTTAAATTATCAAAGTGTGCATGTGTGCTATTTGTCCTTAACGAAATATATGAACCAGAAGTTAAGGGTGAGTCGTCTTTCCATGAAACAATTGGAGTTGTACTCCCATCACGGTAAGCATTTATTATACCGGTTACAGGGTCATAAATAACAAGAAATGTATGGCTTTGACCTGCTGCAGAAGTACAACTTGCTTCTTTTCTTTTTGTTAAAGAATTTCCAACCGATTCATAAATTTGTAGCATTGAATTTGTTTGGAAAATAAGATAGGAGTTTCCCCTGTTTGTACTACTTGAAGCATCACACATAATATGCATTCCTGCTGATGAACCTGATATAAAATTGACAGTCCATTGATATACTAATTTCCCAACCTGATTTACAGGTACTGATGCTATTGTGTTAGAGTTTGTTGTGCTGCTTTGACTGTATTGATTACTTTCTACTGCCCAAGTACCTGCACTTGCAACAAAATTATTTGCTACTCCATCGTTGAAATCTTCATAGTAGGTGTTTGGAACACTTTCAGCAGTTTTAAATGAAACTTGTGTTCCATAAGCAGTTCCTACGCTATTAGTAGCATAAGCTCTTACATAATAGGTTGTATTTGCGAAAAGTCCTGCAATACTACTGGTAAAACTTCCTATTCCGGTACCATTGCTTGTTTTTGAATTTGCAGTAGTAGGATTTGATGAAGTGCTCCAACAAACCCCTCTTGCTATAACAGAAGAACTTCCTGCCGAAGTTACATTACCTCCACTTGTAGCAGTTGTTTGTGTAATTGCTGATATAGCAGTTGTAGTAATAGTTGGAAGAGTAGGTGTGATGCCAACATATTCATAAATACCCATATCCCAAGCACTACCTTGAGGTCTTGCAATTCCATCAAAATCATAAGCATAAGTTCCTATTGTTCCAGCATTTATTGCGGGACTAGTTGATTGTAGGTGATAATCGGTAGAACTTACAAATAAAGGATTTTGATTCTTGTTATATGTTCCACTTAAAAATGCAGTTGGATAAATATTAGTATATGAAGTAGTAATTTTAGAAGCATCGGAATAACCTGCAACCTTTGTTGAACTGCCATAATTATAGATGTACCCCTGCAAATCAATATCGAATAAACCACCAACATTGGTTATTAAAGAATTTTTAATCACTATACCTGTATTACCAGCGCCACTAATTCCTTTACTGAAACGAAATAATTTACTTCCACCATAGAAGTTGCAATTTTCAAATAATGTGTTTTTGGCATTTAACAGAAATACTAATCGGGGATTACTTCCTGTAAAACTACAATTGTAGAATTTATTGTTATTTTCAAATTGTTCGCCGGAACATTCAGAATAATCATAAATAGTAACAACTTGACCTCCATAATAATTACCTGAAACTCCCTTACAATTTTTAAATGTATTGTTACTTGCACCTTCTCTTACCATAAAAACAGAATTCCATGTAGTATTTTTGTTTCTATTATCACCTATACAATTTTCAAAAGTAACATATTGTGCAGTAGGCCATGCAACAAAAAAACATTCTTCAAACCCCGTTGATTTACAATTCTTTATACTAATACTTGAACTTGCTTTTTGTGTGCCTTGAGTCCCATTATCTTTAACTCCAATTCCATGATTTCCTTTTCCGGAAGGAATTCCATTTGTTCCACCCATATCTTGCGCTGTACATCCATCAACTAAAATATTTTGACTCCATTCCACAACTATATAATAATCTGTAGCATATGTATGGCTAGAAGCATAAGTTCCATAAGATTTACTATTTAAAATTTGACAATCATGAGAATTCCAAATCCCTATATTAACACCTCCATTATTGGTTACGATACAATTTTTTACTATACAATTAGAACAATTTGTTAATTGAATTCCTATTCCATCCCAAGTAACGCTACTATGTCCGCTATGGTCTATAACCTGAATATTGTCAACTGTAATATTAGTTGCATTAACTAATGTTAAACAATAACAAAACAAACTTAATTTTAAGTCTTTAATTGTAATGTAATCTCCTCCGGTTAAATTAATTCCAATACCTTTTATAGTCAAATCACCATAAATATGTGGTGTTGCTCCGTTATATCCTCTAATTGTTGTTAGAGTTGTAGAGGTGCTCGTTTGAAAAGCAGAGGGCAATGACAAAGTACTATTGCCTAAGTAGTAATCGCCTGCTTTTATCTCAATTATGTCTCCTTTTGCAAGATTTCCAAAAGCATTTTTTAACTCTGCAACGGTTGTTACAGTTCTTGTTACTGCATTTGCATTTTCTGCATTAAAGCCAAGAAGTATCATTAGTACCCCTAAAAAACCTACTAAGGTTTTTGCTTTTTTTAAAATGGTATAGTTTTTCATGTGGTTTAGTTTAAGGTTTTTAAAAAAATAAATATGATTGTCCCCTTTTATGCCTGTAATAAAAAGTTATCAAATCGATGCTCCATTGTGAGCATACTTTGCGAAGCAATCTTATGTTATTTAATAATATACAAATTTTCAAAGATTGCTTCAACTCTCAAAGAACGAGTGGCTTGCAATGAACTATGTATTTAGGTATCACTATGGATAATCATAAAACAAAATATTTAAAAACAGTGAGTTTTAAGTGTCCACTAGTGATGTTGAATGTAAAAAAAATTCTAATTGCTCTTTAATTACATATAATGTATACATCTTGTTAGCAAGTACTTAATTTACTATTAACACTTTAATAGTACTATACCCATCGGCCCAGGTATTTCCTGATGCTTTACTAACTGCTTTATTAGGGAAAAATGTTGAAGTGCCGGCTGCTTTGTCCCTTGCCTGGTAAAAATTAATAAAATTATGAGAAGTGCCAGATTCACGACTAAAAGCCCCAATAGTAATCCAATAATCACCTACTTTAACAGGTCCAAATATTCTTCCATGATTGTTATCTTTATAAAAACTGTTATCTGAATATGTAGTAGACCCAGTAGCATTATATTTACACGTTCCATTTATATGTCCGTAGTAACTATAACTGTGGATAAAACTTGCGTCATAACCTCTTTTAACAAGATGTTGGCTAACCTTTAAAAATGCTAGAGTACTTGAAGTTGACACCTTATCTTTCCACATATTGGTTATAGGCTCATAAGGCAATTTACCCCTCCAATCTGCACGGTCGGTTGTGCTGCAGCTTTTCAACATCCAGCATCCAATTGTAACACCAGATACGCTATAAGTGTACTTTACAGCTTTGCTATTTTGTTGGGTACTTAAATATTTAACCAACATTTTTTCAATTTCATCATCTGAGTAACCCTGTTCTTCCAGGCTTTTTATATAAAGGTTCAGGTCATCAGCCGAATTATCAGCAACGTCAGATTGAGAAATCATTTTATTTTCGTTTCTCATTTCGTCTGCCGGTAGTATGGTATCATCTTTTTCGCAACTTAAAAATATCGCCAAAAAGAGAGATATTGACACTAGGGTAAAAGTTTTTCGTTTCATAGAAAGCTAGATTTAGTGATATAAAAAATGATATTGATCAATTGAGTTTAGCAACTAATTTTCAAATGAATAAAAGCGGTAATTACCAGGCTTTCTTAGCATCTAAAGTGTATTTAATCAAACCTTTTGTATATCTGCATGATGCTTTTAATAACTCTTTTGTTTCATTAATTAAAGTTGTATTGCCTGTTCCTGATCCAGTTGGTTTGTCTGAAGCCACGTAAGCTTTATAAACTATTGTGTTTTTATTGTTACTCCAAAGCGCTAACTTTCTTGTGGAAGCAGCAGGATCTGTAACAGCATAATAGCTATAATCGGCACTAATAACGTCTTGGAATTTATGACCCTTAGTCCAGTTGTTTGCAACCCAGGTTTCGTAGCCACTGTGAGTAGATATTTGTTGGTATATATTTGCAGAAGTATGCCATGGGTTGGCAACGTCTTGCAAATAATGCGAGGCATATCCTAAATACCAGTCTCCAAGCGGTTTGTTTGACGGGTAATAATAAAATGCACTTTTCCCGTTATAACCGCTTCCGTTAATGTTATTAGCACACATAGCGTCTGCTATACCAAATTTGATGTAAATCCCATACAAATAGACATAACCGTGTCGCCATTGTTGAGTCCCTGGTAAGTGACCATCATCGTCATAAATATCGGGCATGTGTGCTGCACCTGCCATTGCATCTGCTCTGGTATCCGATAATCCCCACTGTTTGGCAGCAACCCACATTGTTTTTTGATGAGGAGTCCGTGTCCATTTAGAGCCAGTTTCAGGAAATATAATCTCAAATTTTTCAGGCATTTGAATCGCATCGGGTAGTTCAAATCCAATTGCATTTGCGTTTTCAACTTTATTGCTGTCAACCTTTTCAGGAACAAGCAGATCTTCCTTTTCACATCCAATAAATGTCGTTAGAAAAAGCGTGGCTGCTACAAGTGTAAAAAATTTTCGTTTCATAGTAGGTTAGGTTTTAGTGAAATAAAAATGATTTTTGGTCTCTAAAATGTTATTTGTTAAAAATAATTTCGAAAAATATTTAAACTAAAAATGGGATTAAGGTGCAGGAGGGCTATTCCACTCCGTTCTTTTCCATGGTGCATCTCTTGCATCACCTAACTCCTTTTGCCGAAAGTAGTAAGGATCGCCATAGTAAAAAGTATTAGGGCTTTGAGTGTAAGCAACAACATTAGAGAGGTTGCTATCGTTTGAATAGATTGTCCATGCATAGGTCTTGTTGTTTCCAGCATCCAATCTGCCGTTATTCTTAGTTATTTTACCATCCCAGGTAATTTTCACCCCATCTTCGCTACTCGTTTTAAAAGCATGTGAGCCACCGTCAACACCCAATATAGGGTGCGTACCAGATTTCTTAATACTTGACCATTTGTAAGTTTTAAAATTGTTATGAGAACTAATTTTAATGTATTCAGGAGTGGTACCTTTTACGTAAACAAATACTTTTTCCCAGTCATGCTCATGATCGTTTATCCAATCGTTATCGGGGTAATAGTACCAGTATTCATATACAACATAATCTCCTTGAGAGGCTTTATGAAAATAAACAGCTGGCTTTTGGTTATTGGGACCCCTGTTTGCAAGTCCTGTTCTACCCGTTCCGTATAAGTTTTCTCCTATTTTGAAACGAATAGAATTTTCGAGGTTATCTTCTACATCTATTCTTCCATCCCTATTAGCATCCTGAGTTGTATTAAATCGAAACGACATAGGGAAGGTTGTTTCGCCAGAATCAAAGTTATCCATTCCATCAAATTGAAGGGTTTGAAGATAGGTACGTGGGTTAAATGTAACTCTCAGTTCAACATTATCATTTTCTGAACTCCTATAGTTTGACTCTGGAAGCTCAATTTCTTCGATTTTTTCGCATCCTATAAATGCCACAAAAAGCAACATAGCAGTAATTAAAGAAATAACTTTAGGTTTCATAAAGGTTTTGGTTTTAAGGTTTAATAAAACTTTGCAACTAAAAGCAATATTCGAATATTAATATTAAACCAAAAAATAAAATACTGCCTAATTGGTAAATTAGGGAGCATTGATAATGTGATTCATTGGGGTGCTACAAGTGCTGCTTTCACCTTATTAAGTAGAGATATATCAATATACGCAATGCATAAACAAGGTAATTGTTTATGCATTTAGTTAAAATCACTACTGGTAGATAAAGCATACCTTAATAATTGTTTTTTAAAATCAAAGACACTATATTTAACGCATCTTCCAATCATTTAATCCTTATAATACACTTAATATGGAATGCTTTGATAGTCCATACTATTTCTCTGTCCGTCCTAGGTTTACGGTCACGTTTTTTATGCTATTGATCTTCTCATCAATCCAAATCTTATCCGCACAAAATACGCTTCATGAACCTAAAGATCAAAGCCTCATTTTAGAGTTTAGAGGAAATGAGTACAACGATGAACTAACTATCCCTAAAATGTCACAAAAACAGAAAAAACTTTACTATGAAGGGATTTTGGATAGTTTAAAAGAATTTGCAGACCTGAAAAATATAGCCAACATATACATTCGCATAGCTAATGATGCGGATTATGAGCTTAGCTATAACACAAAGGATAGCTTATTGCACGAGGCATTAAAAATCAACGTAGCCCTTAAATTTCCTGAGGACATTATTAAAGCCTATAATCAACTATTCTTGTTGTCCTTCAAAACAGGAAACAACAAAAAAGCCTTGTTATATGCAAATCAAGGGCTTAAAATAGCTTTAGAGCAAAATTACAACAAAAGCGCTGCCATCATCTATAGCAACATTTCGTTGATTTATATGAAAATGGGTGATTATGAAAAAGCAAATGAATATAATTACAGAGCACTAAGGGTTTTCCAGGAGCTAAATGATACGCTTCATATAGCCAGAAGCAAACTGAATATTGGTTTGGTAAATATAGCATTGAAGGATTACGACAAAGCGTTGCTCAACATTACCCAAGCACGAGATGAGTTTAGGGGGATTGACGACCAACGGGGATACAGCATCAGCCTGACGAACATAGGGATGATACACCTCAATTTGGAAAACCACGAGTTGGCTTTACGCATTTTTTTTGAAGCAGTCCAGATAGATGAACATAATAATGATTATTATGGTGTCGCCTCCAATTACAACAATATTGGCGAGGTATATTATAATTTAGGGAACTTAGAAAAAGCACTTCAATTTTTGAATCAAGCCCATGAAATATATCATAAATTAGATGATAAAAGCGGGCTTGCTTCAGTATACCTTAAACTGGCACGTGTATTTACGAGAAAGAACGAGTTATCCAAAGCTTTGGCTTACTGCAGCAAGAGCATTAGTTTGCTTGAAGAAACCGATGAGCCAGTTTCGAAAAAAAAAGCACTTGAACAATTGTCATTGATTCATCAAAAACGAGGAAATTACCAGCTTGCTCTTAAAATATTCCGTGAGGCATCTACGCTAAAGGATAGCTTGTTTAACATAGATAAAGCAGCTAGAGTATCTATGATAGAAGAAAAATACGTCAATGAGAAACTCGCCAATGAAAATTTGAAACTACTCTATACCGGTGAACTTCAGCAGGTGAAACTAAAATCCCAGAAATCCTTAAACCGGGTCTATTTAATCGCGCTTATCGTACTTATTTTGGGTATGGTAGTTATCATCGTTCAGCTTCGTAAGAAAAACCTTGCTTATAAATTTATTACGAAAAAAAACCTTGACTTAATTAAAAAAGAGCAAGAGTTGAAAAATGCGAAGGAGAAAATGACTTCTATAATCGAAATCAATCGAAATAAGCCCCGACTTGCCCCCGATGAAAAAGAAGCCATATTGCAACGTATGGAAAAACTATTGGAGAAGGATCAGCTCTTTACACGTCCCGACCTGACCATAGAAAAACTGGCGCACCGATTGGGTACCAACCGAACCTACCTTTCGCAAATCATCAACGAAGTATTTTACAAAAGTTATTCAAATTTCATCAACGAATATCGTGTAGATTATGCCATGAAAATGCTCTCCGATCCTATTATTGGTAGCAAATATTCCATCGATGCCATCGCCAAGGATTCTGGATTTAACTCAATATCCAATTTTAATATGGTATTTAAGAAATTTTCTGGTGTTACTCCATCAATATTTATTAAAAACATTGGTTTTCAGAGCCTTACTACGTAAAACGATACTCCCTAATTTACCAATCTGCAAATACTTTACTTGTATATTCCCTTCTGTAGTTCTTTATTTGTATATAGTATAAATCGATTAAATTTAATGCATATGAAAAAGAACTACATTATTTTAAAAAGGCTGCAAACTACATTAATTTTATTGTTGAGCCTTTTAAGCATGAATTCAAGTAATGCTTTTGCCCAATGGACGATTAACGAAAGCTTTGAGAGTGGGTCTATTCCTTCTGGATGGACTGTTTACGATAATAACAATGATGGAATCCAATGGGGTACATTGCAACATGCCTATGCTCACAGTGGCGACTGGCTTGCTTTCGTGGATTGCTACGGTAGCGGCGGGGACGACTGGCTAATTACGCCACAGGTTACCATTAATAATGGTGATATTTTTACCTTTTTTGCCAGAGCATGGTACGGAACGGAAAATATGAAGGTTCTTCTATCGACTACGGGCAAAAGAATTAGAGATTTTAAAGTAACCCTGGACAATGTAACCGGATTGGGCAGTAGCTATCAGGAATTCACCTACGACCTGAGCGCTTATGAGGGTCAGCAGGTATATTTGGCCATCCAATGGCTACAGGATACCTACTCATTGGTTGTGGATGATATTAAAGTGGGGCAACCTCAACCCAGTGATGTGGGGGTTATTTTTATTGACAGCCCCGGAGTTTTTCATCGGCTGGATTCAGAGATAATACCTTCCTGCACCATCAAAAATTTTGGAGGCTCGGAGGTTACCGAAGATTTTCCGGTTGAATGTACCATTACCAATCAATCAACCAGTGCGGTGGTCTATACTGAAACCGTCAACTTTACCAGCACTTTACCTGCATCGCAAACTGGACAGGTGGTGTTTCCGATATGGCAACCAACCGAGAGCGGCTCATACCTGGTGAGCATGAACACTAACCTTACGGGAGATGGAGACACTACAAATGACACCCTAACAGATGCCACAGAAATCGTGCTGCATTATAGCACGGGCGGTCCCGATATAATGAGTTACCGATGGATTGACAGCGAAGAACCTGACGGTCCAGTTTATGACTGGATTGAAATAAGTGGCACTGGAACATCGGTGATTACCTACGGTGTAGATACCTTTGCAGGCGACGATAATTTTTCGGAACCCATTCCTTTAGGTTTCGACTTCCCATTTTACGGTATCAACAGAACCTATTTCCATGCTGATGTTAACGGTGAATTGTTGTTGGCTGAAAATGATTGGTATAAACCGTTCCCAAATAGTAAGTGGAATAATGATGGAAATCCGTTCAATTACCACGCACCTATTCCTGGTTACGAAGAAATGCCTGCTTTAATCGCTGTATTTTGGGATGATCTGCTTGCCGAGGAAAACACTGGCGATGTTTATTACCAGATGTTTGGTACTGCACCTGAGCGCTATGGCGTAATCCAATGGAACAATTTAAGATTTGTTGCAGGAAACGGAGGCAGCCAAACGCTCTGTTTTGAGGTTATTCTTCATGAGAACGGTGATATCATTATGCAATACAAGAATGTGGACAATGGTCAATCGGGGAGCACACTTCCGCATGTTTTTGGACAAAGTGCCACCATTGGTATACAAAACGATGATGCCACCGCTGGGCTTTCTTACCTTTGGGAGGTTATCGAAGACAATCAATATGTAGGTCCCGAGCCTTCGGGCAATTTACCGTATAACAACCTGGCCATAAAATTTTATATGGGCGAAGATTTTGAACCACCGATTATTAGCCATGAAAAAGTTTGGAACACCTTTAATGATTACATGGAGCTTTCGGCAACTATTACCGATGGTTCGGGCATCTATTCCGATACCCTATACTACAACACGGGCGGCGAATGGCAAGCTATGTCCCATACCTCGTTTGAGGAACCGAACGTATATCATTACCAGTTAGAGAGCTTACCCACAGGAGCAACCATAGAGTATTATTTTGCTGCTACCGATAATTCCCCCAATGCCAACCGAGCAGAACTTCACGAAACAGATGGTGAATCTCTCGATTTTAATACATTACCAACTGCGGGTGTAAACATACTTTTGGCTATGCCAGGTAATAAACCCGGGTTTCAGGACTACCAAAATAAGGAGTTCCCAAAATATGTTGCTGCGCTAAATGCCGCAGGTGTTGACTTTGATGTATTTAACTGGGCTGCTTTTGATCAGTACAGCTTTCCCGACAGCTACGATATCATTATTGCTTACTCCAATAGTTCCAATTATAGCAGTACCCTAGATACATTATCAATTGAGTTGATGAGTTTTATGGATAAGGGAATCAATGCTATGCCTAAGAATGTATTCTTTGCATCTGACAATTTAGCCTCTATTCAACATCCCTTACCAAATAACGGAATTATCAACAAATTCTTTAGGGCCTATCTACGGGGTGGTTATACCGCACAAGTTAACCCTCCATATTTTGGAGGATCTGATGGTATTGCTGGCCCCGATTCATTGGGATACCATCATGGTAGCATAAAAGGTTTACCGTCAAGCCCCATAGGCACCGAAAACCAGATTGTTCCGGTTTTTGCCAATAGTCCTGATGCAATATTCAACAGGGAATGTCCTGAAATGTATACTAATGAAGTAAGTAATCCTGAAATCAGTTCATGGGCATCATTCGTGTTTGAGGGTGGTCCTTTCAATGGAAATGCCTATTCAAAAGGTCAGCCTTGTGCCTTGTGGCTCGACAATCTGATTTATAAATCCTACTTTATCAGTTTTGACATCTCTCAGTTTACAATCGACAATGATATCAATACCATGATTGCCGAAGCACTTGAATGGTTTACTCCTGAAGTTTACACCATTTCTGCCACTGCAACTCCCATTGAGGGAGGGACAGTTTCGGGTACAGGGAATTATATTGCACAATCAACGGCTACGCTTATCGCTACACCGACCGATGGTTACGGATTTGTGAGTTGGACTGAGAACGGAGATATAGTTTCTGACGATGCTGAATATACGTTTACCGTGGTAACTGACAGAGCGCTAGTGGCCAACTTTGCAATCCAAACATTTGCCATTACCGCAACGGCTTCGCCTGAAGAGGGAGGCACTGTTACTGGTGCAGGAACATATAACTACAACCAGGCCGCTACCTTAAACGCTACACCGTCAGAAGGGTATGAATTTGCAAACTGGACTGAAAACGGAGATGTGGTTTCTACCGATGCAGAATATACATTTATTGTAACATCTGATAGAACTCTTGTGGCCAACTTTGCAACCCAAACATTTACCATTGTCGCAACAGCTTCCCCTGAAGAGGGTGGTACCGTTTCTGGTGCAAGTAACTACGCATATAACCAAACCGCTACCTTAAACGCTACACCGTCAGAAGGGTATGAATTTGCAAACTGGACTGAAAACGGAGATGTTGTTTCTACCGATGCAGAATATGCGTTTACCGTAACGTCTGACAGAACGCTTGTGGCCAACTTTGCAATCCAAACATTTACCATTGCCGCAACAGCTTCGCCTGATGAGGGAGGCACTGTTACTGGTGCAGGAACATATAACTACAACCAGGCCGCTACCTTAAACGCTACACCAACTGATGGGTATGAATTTGCAAACTGGAGCGAAGACGAGAGCATAGTTTCAACCGACCCTGAATATTCATTTAACGTTACCACCGATAGAACTCTCACAGCAAACTTTGACTTGGTTGATGGCATCAATGAAATTGGAACGCCTGAAGTATTTATTTTCCCGAACCCTGCTCAGGATTTCATTTATATCAAAACAAGCGATATTAGCCACAAGAAAGTTGTGATTCAAATACATAATTCAATCGGACAGAGTGTAATGTTGAAAGAAACTGTGATGGACAGAGAATTGCTCCCACTTAATATCTCTGCTTTAAAACCTGGACTATACTACATTACGGTAAGATTTGAAAATAGGATCGTTTCCAAAACGATTATTTTACAATAAATTGAAGCCCAATAATATCCCCAGTATTTTTGTAATAAAATGCTGGGGATATTTACAAAATTGAATCATAAATACACTATTTAGAGTCTGTCCATAAAGTCAACTTTTCCCGTCATTGTGAGCGTCATTTGCGAAGCAATCTATTTATTACTAAGAGATTGCTTCGTTTGGTAAAGTACTCCAAACTCGCAATGACGAGTTTATGGACAGACTCTATTTAGCTTGGCTCTAGCAAAAGCCTTTCATTTCACAAAAAAGCAAGCGTATGAAACCCAATTTTTATTTAATGTCAATTTTAGTAGGTATATTTTCTCTACCTGTTTGTTTTGGATCTATAGCTCAGACTACCCCAGGAGTCTTCGTATTGGGAGGTATCCATCAAAGCCATGAAACAGCTAAGTACTACACATATGAAAGGATGGGAGATATTTATCAACTACTAAAACCTGATATTCTTTGTGTTGAAACAGAACAAAAATATGTTGAAGATGGTAGTTTTAGGGGAACTCCCTATGATTTTATTAATTTTTTGATCCCTTTGGCACAAAAAGAGCAGACACCAATTTATGGTATTGATTGGTGGGACAATGAGCAAGGCGAGAAGTGGCAAGAATTGCAGCGAAAAGCCTACAATGATACCACCCTCAATCAGGAGATAAATTTTATTGGAGGCTTTTTTTCTCTTTTTAACGGGTATTTTAAAAACAAAGATTTCAAGGAGATTAACTCCTCCTACATTACCCGTTTATGGAAAGCCAAAAGTGAGTTTAAATACCATATTTTTAACCACTATCCTGAATATGCCTTTATAACAGATTTTGAAAATGAAAGGAACGACCATATTGTGGAAAACATCCTAAAAGTAATTGCTCAAAACTCAGGCAAAAACATATTGATTGCAATTGGAATTGACCATAAATATTATATTGAAGATAAACTCGAAGAAAATGGTGTAATAGTGTATCAAGTAGAAGAATTAGAGCAATTTGCAGAATAATGATGCAATTCCCCTTAATCAAGCATTAGCTAAGGTTTAGGAGTACTTTTTTCATAAAAAAGGGTTAAGGGAGATAATGGGAAAACCAGCATCTCCCTTTTGCGTTTTGTTAAAATTTGATTAAACAATGACACGCACTTAAGCCTTTTTGCTAGATTTGTATAAAACAATTTGCATGAGCAGCAAAACATCTATTGCCGAGCAGTACATTATTCCCAAAAGAGTAAATACATTTAATTGGTATTTTAAGGGCTTGGTAATCCTTGCTATTGCTGTCATTATGGCAACTACGTGCGTTATAATTTTGCATCGTTGGATTAATCCAACAACAACCTGGCTTATGGTTGAAAGGTACTTTGTTAACAATTCCACTCGGCTCAAACCTGTTAATCAACAATGGATTGGTATCAAATCAATATCACCTCATGTAGCTAAAGCAGCCATTGCTGCTGAAGACAACCTTTTTCTAACCCACAAGGGTTTCGATTTTGAGTCGATAAGAAAGGCCCAGGAGGATATTACACTGGGTAAAAGATTTCGAGGGGCCAGTACCATTAGTATGCAAGTGGCCAAAAACGTTTATCTTTGGCATAATAGAACATGGACCAGAAAGGTTTTTGAGGCTGGGTTTACCGTTTTTATTGAAACCCTTTGGAGTAAACGGCGAATAATGGAGGTTTACCTTAATGTGGCTGAGTTTGGACCATCGGTGTACGGAATTGAGGCAGCATCGAAAAAATATTTTAATAAAAGTGCGAGTGCCCTAACCAAAAACGAAGCTGCATTGATGATGACCGTTCTGCCAAGCCCGCTTAAGAGAAACCCAGCATCGCCCTCGGCCTATATGAAACAATATCAGCAAAGAGTTATAAAAACCATGCACAATATTGGCGAAGTAAAACTATAATGCTTTTGTGCAATAATTTATCTGTTGGTGAAACAATTACTAAAACTAACATTTTTAACCATAGCTACCGTTTTACTTTTATGCGGCACGGTAAATGCCCAGCTAAACAAGTACTACTTCTTTAATAGGGCCAGAATCCTAATTGGCTCAGAGGATTATTCCCAGGCAATTCAATCGTTAAATACCTTAATTAAAGTTGACTCAACGATAGCCGAAGCATGGTTTTTAAGGGGTGTGGCAAAGTATAACCTTAACGATATTATTGGTGCCCAACAAGACTTCTCAAAATCCATAAAATTTAACCCTGTGTACTCGCAGGCATACCTGTACCGAGGTATTACGCTTAGCAACCTTTCAAAACACCAGCAGGCCTTAAGCGATTTTGAGGCTACAATCGACCTCAGACCAAACTCGCCCGATGGGTATTACAGCAGAGGGATAACCTATTTGCTGTTGAATCGGATAGAAAAATCTATTGACGATTTTAACAAGGTAATTCAGCTACAGCCAAAAAATATTGATGCATGGCTAAACCGAGGTAGCGCAAAACTGTATAAGGGCGATTCGCTAAGCGCTTTGGCCGATTACTCTAAGGCCACCATTCTCAACCCATTTTACTCCGAGGCTTTTGGAAAAAGAGGAAGGCTGTACTACCAAATGAAAAATTTTAACCTTGCACTAGACGATTTAGACAAAGCAATATCGCTTGATTCCCTAAGTTCGATAAGTTACTTTTTTCGTGCCCTAACCCATAGCGAGATTGACCAAGACAATTTGGCTATGGAAGATATAAATACCGCCATAGAAATATCACCCGACAATGCGCTTAGCATTTACAACAGGGCTATAATTTATTGGAAGATTAAGGAGTTTAAAAATGCTTTAGCCGATTTCGACAGGGTCATCAAGCTCAATCCAGAAAATGTTCTAGTATACTATAATAAGGCCGTATTACAGACTAATCTTGAGCAGTATAACAGTGCAATTGAAAATTTTAGTACAGCAATTGAACTCTTTCCTGATTTTGCCAATGCATACATGGGAAGAGCCAGCGCCCATGGCCGATTGGGCAACTATTACCAATCGAAAATGGACAGGAACTATGCGCAGAGTATTGCTGAACTATATGGCGACAATCACACAAATGCTCTAACCGATACAACATCAAACTTTAGTAACCTAATAGCCTTTAGCTCCGATTTTACACCCCGAACATCAATACCCTTTATTGATGAATATGAGTCGAAACCAGTGGATATACTCCCCTTTTTCAAGGTTATTGCCACGGACATGGCAAAGCAGAGCATTTATTCACAAGGTTTTATGGCAATTGATACGCTCAATGCAGGTCTTATGCAAAAAGGTATAATGCTTACCCTATCCACAGAAAGAGGCATTAAGAGCATCGATTCAATTGTTAATACTGCGAGCTGGGTATCGTATTTACTCAAAGCTATGGAATACAGCGAACAAAAAAGATTCAACTTAGCAATTGAACTTTACCAAGAAACTATAGATTTAAAACCGAACAATCCGATAGCATTTAACAATATGGCTGTGGCTCAGGCTGAAATGGTTACGTTTATTGCCTCATTTGAAGATAGAGTTGGTTCACTTAGGCTCAATATGACAACATCCACTAGTACGGTAAGTAAAAATGATATTGCTAATCAATCCGATGCTTTCGCTGAACCCATTAAACTGCTTGAGGAATTGATAGAAATGCATCCCAACAATCCATACTTCTTATATAATTTAGGAAACTTATACACCCTATCGCATCAGTTTGAGAACGCAATACTTTACTACTCATTAGCCATTGAGCACAACGCTAATGTTGCTCAGGCATGGTACAACAGAGGCTTAATAAGGTTGATGCAAAGAGAAAATGAGCTAGCCTGTAGCGACTTGGGCAAAGCAGGCGAAATGGGAATAAAGCAGGCTTACCTATTAATACATCGATTCTGCAAAAGATAATAGTTGCCTAAACCCTTACGCCTACCCATCTATTCGATTTAAGATACGCAAACGACAATACCGTAAGCAATAGGGCGTAAAGTATCTCTACTGTCCATGCCACAGTAACACTTGCATTAAAGTATCCAACCATTAAGGCTGTATATCCAACATAAACCACCAAAGCTAATATCTCAATGCTCAATGAAACGTTGGTTTTACCAGTGCCAGAAACACCACTAAAAAGGATATTGGCGAATCCCAGCAATACGGATGAAAAAGCAATTATATAAATTAACGGAACCCCCATACTAATTAGATGCGCATCTTTAGTGTAGATTGACAATAGTTGCTCTGGAAAAAATGAGCAAGGCAGAACAATAAGGAGAACACCTGTAACACAAAGCACCAAAACCTTACCAATTGTCCCTAAAACCTCACTCTCGCGACCTTTACCAATAACATAACTTACCAGAGAACTTGTAGCCGATGCAAATCCCATTATCGGAATTAACAGAATGACATAAACAGAACGGACAATATTTGAAATAGCCAGTTCGCTCTCTCCTTTCTTTTCAATTATCAAGAAAAAAACAAACCACACTGAGAAGGATATAAAATTCAGTAGCATCATGGGAATTGATATCTTTAGGGTACGCATGAATAAGCGAAAACTTAATACCCTAAAACTGAAAAGCCTATATTTTTTGATTGGAACACGGAGTAACGTATAGGCTATAAATGCAAACGCACATGAAATTTCGGCTATAACCGATGCTAACGCAGCCCCACCAACCCCCATGTTTGGGAAACCAAAATTACCGAACATCAGTGAATAGTCGAGAAATACGTTAACAAGAACCATCACCACAGTGGTTAGGGTTATTACCCTAGTCCGACCAATGCCCACATAAAAGGCTCTGAACAAGAAGTTAGTATGAGCAAAGAAAATACCCCAGATACGATAATTGATAAACTCTCTACTGGCACTAACGATGCTCTCTGAATTAACTATGTACATCAGCAGCTGGTTTCCAAAAAGTTTAACCAGCAAGAAAATAATCAGCGCCAACGCCATCAGAAAAAGGAAACCATGCTCAATGGTTCTACCTATGGGTCTGTACTGTGCTTCGCCATTCCTACGTGCAACAACAATTTGGGTACCTACCCCAAATCCCCAGCCAAGCATTATCAGGGTCATGTAAAAAAGTCCCCCAATAGCACCACCGCCCAAAGCAGTCTCACCTAGATTACCCAAAAAGGCGGTATCTGTTACGTTTATCACATTTTGTGCAACACTACCAATAATAATTGGGTAAGCAATACCCCACACCTTGGAGTATGTAATAGTTGTTTTCAATAGAGATTGATTATTTTCTTTTTAAACAGCCTGCAAAAGTAGAAAAGTTTTACATTACTACCATGTAAATAAACGTTCAATA
The DNA here is from genome assembly GCA_028680705.1 of Bacteroidales bacterium. GTDB lineage: Bacteria > Bacteroidota > Bacteroidia > Bacteroidales > Tenuifilaceae > Perlabentimonas. The sequence goes on along the minus strand of JAQUJY010000002.1, from coordinate 59,969 downwards.
TTGTTTGAAAAAAGCCGTTAAGTGACTACTTTCAACGCAGAATTAATTCTATATTATATTATCCTAGTAAGTCTACAACAAAGCACCCTTTAAGGTACTAATTATGATTACCATAGATTGGATTATTATTTGTCTCTGCCTCGAAGTGAGCCTTGCCATAGGCTTTTCCATGAGTAAAAGAGCAGGCAGAAACACAAGCATTTTTTTAAGTGGCAAAAAACTGCTTTGGTGCATAGTAAACGCAAGCAACAACCTCTTCATTGTATCAGTTGTTGAGGCGCAAGTTATCATTATGTCGCTACTAAAACGTGGTTGGAATAAATTTATGAAATTACGGATAAGTATACCTCTTTAATTGATAGGCTGTTGTTTGCTTTGAAGTGTCACTTTTTTTATTTTACTTGCATAAAATTTTATCAAAAAAACAAATAAATGCCATCATATCAGAATACCAGAAAGATATGCTTCCTTTTACTATCCATATTAGCCCTTCTTGTTTGGTCTTGTAAATCGGGAACCAACACAAAGCAGTCCAATTCAAAAAGGGAATCCTATGAGCTTGATACAGTCTCATTCCTAATACAATACGATGGTTCTCTTTTTGCCATGCCATCGCCCTACCAAGTTGCACAGCTAGTTAAATCGAACAATATTCCTTTTAACGAATCTATTCTTAACAATCCCGAAAATGCTAAACGGTATAATACCAATTTCAAAAAAGCATTAAACTTTGGCGTTTACGGCACTAATCTTAGTTATCTCAATATTTACAATCGAACACCCGAGTCAATTGCCTACCTTAATGTGCTAAAGAAACTGTCGGAAGAACTTGGTATTAATTCTGCTTTTGATGCAGAACTCTTTAAAAAAATTGAGAACAACATAAGCAATCAAGACTCACTTCTAATCATACTTAGCAGTTCATACCGAAGAGTAGATGGCTTTTTGCGTGAGAATGACAGGAGCGATGTGGGTTCACTTATACTTGCTGGCGGTTGGGTTGAGAGTCTTTATCTGCTAACCACAATAGCCCAATCATCATCCAATAGGGAAACTATTAACAGAATTGGAGAGCAAAAGCATCCGCTTGATAATTTAATTGAGGTGCTCTCGCCGCTCTACTATAAATCGACAGAATATACCGTGCTTGTTGATAAACTTATTGATTTAGCCTACGAGTTTGATGGGATTATCTATTCATATTCCTACAAAGAGCCAATAATTGATGAGGAGAATAAGCTAACATATATTAATAGCCAATCTCGCGTTATTATGTCAGAGTATCATCTTGACATAATTAGCCAAAAAATAGAGGATATAAGAAGTTTGATAATTGAGTAAGAAATTTTGATAACATCCTATTTAACAATGAAAAGAAAAATCTTTAAAGTTGCCCTAGGCATTATTACCATTTTTATAATTGGCCAGAATGCTAATGCACAACTATTTCAGTTACAAAATATCTGCTCGCTATACTTCTCACCCGATTATATCTCTGACGGACAGGAATACTTTGCACAGCTTAAACCCGATGAAAAAGTTGAGTTTAGGACTACATTTTTCGGCGATAACACCTATCGAATTGTGGCGTGCACCAATCTAAGAAAAAGCACTTTGGTCTTTTCGGTTTTCGATACCGAAAAAAACCTGCTATTTACAAATGCAAACTACGATTACACACCATACTGGGATTTCAAATTCTCATCAACAGTCACATGCATTATTCAAGTAGATGTTAAATCGGAAAAGTTTGCTCCAGGGCACATTATGCTACTTATTGGTTACAAACCCTAGTAATCCCTGAAATAACTTCTTAAAACTTAACCCATGAGCGAATCAATTCTTAAGGCCTTAATGCAGTTGTTTGCAATAATTGGGCACTCTGAAACCGAACAGGAAGAGCAGCATAAGGAGGGTAAATCTGATAGACGTTCCGTTGTTGAATCATTCCTGAAACAACAGCTCAATCAAGAGCTTGTTAGGGAGTACCTAAAGGTTTTCGATTACTACTACGAACTTTATCAAGAAAAACAAAGCGAGAAAAGTCTTACAAAAAAACGTACCTCATCGAGTTCCGTTAGAGTACTTAAAATTTGTACTCATATAAACGAAGAACTTACACAGCAGCAAAAGGTGGTGGTGGTGGTGAGATTACTTGAGTTTGTAAGAACGAACGATGGAACAATTACCGCACAAGAGATGGCCTTTATATCTACAGTTGCAGAAACATTCTTCATCCCCGATAATGAGTTCAACCATATCCATAAGTATGTTATTGACAACTTTACCAACTTGCCAGACTACGACAATGTATTGGTTATTAACGACAAGGAGAACCTCCACTCTAAAGACATTCGGCATATACAATTACCCTCTCTCCGTGGAGAGATTAAAATTATTTGGGTTGAATTTGCTAACATCTATTTCCTTAGATACTGCGGCGACGAGGAACTTTATTTAAATGGTCATTTACTTCATGCAGACAAAATATTTGTTCTTAATGCAGGTTCTTCAATCCGTAACCCAAAACTCACTCCGGTATACTATAGCGACATTGTAGCACTTTTTACTCTGGATAAAATAAAAGAAAAGATTCTACTTGAGGTTGAGGATGCTGACTTCAGATTTAAAGGGGGTAAATTTGGATTACAAAAAATGAGTTTTGCCTTTGAATCAGGCCATTTGGTGGGAATTATGGGTGCATCGGGATCAGGGAAGACGACCCTACTAAATATGCTAAACGGTTCAGAAACACCTAATAGCGGAAGCGTACGCATTAACGGAACCGATATTCATAGGCAGGCCGAAGAGATTGAGGGCTTAATTGGATTTGTTTCGCAAGATGACCTGCTCATCGAAGAACTCTCCGTTTTTCAAAATCTTTACTACAACGCAAAACTATGCTTCGATAACTATACAGAGGCACAAATACTAAAGGCTGTTAACGACATGTTGCTTAGCCTTGGTTTACACGAGATAAAGGATATGGTAGTAGGTTCGCCGCTGAACAAGAAGATAAGCGGTGGGCAACGCAAAAGGTTAAATATTGCACTTGAACTAATCCGTGAGCCTGCAATCCTATTCCTGGACGAGCCCACCAGCGGATTAAGTTCACGCGACTCTGAAAACATTCTCGACCTGCTTAAAGAGTTAACCTTTAAAGGAAAACTTGTTTTTGTTGTAATTCATCAACCCTCGTCGGATATTTTTAAGATGTTCAACAAGCTGCTAATACTTGATACAGGCGGATACCTAATATACAATGGTGACCCAATTGAGTCAATTATCTACTTTAAGTCGAAAGTGCAGCACGCAAACTGGAACGAGAGTGAGTGCAACGCTTGCGGTAATGTTAACCCCGAACAAGTTTTTAATATAGTAGAAGCTAGGGTGCTGGATGAATACGGAAATCCTACCCGCTCGCGCAAAACTAGCCCTACAGAGTGGTACGAATATTATAACAAGATTGACCAAAACGAGGAGAAGGATTACGATACCCCAAATGAGTTACCCAGTAACCCTTTTAAAATTCCTAAATGGCTTAAGCAGCTGCGCGTTTTTATTGAACGCGATGTGCTAAGCAAACTGGCTAACACGCAGTACCTGATTATCAACCTATTAGAAGCCCCCGTGCTCGCATTCCTTTTGTCGTATATTATCAAGTACCACAACGTTGACGCAGCCAATGTTTACGGATATACTTTAATGGACAATAGCAATCTTCCTGTTTACCTTTTCATGTCGGTTATTGTAGCATTCTTTGTAGGACTTACCGTTAGTGCCGAAGAAATTATAAAGGATAGAAGAATTAAAAAGCGTGAAAGTTTTCTCAACCTCAGCTGGAGCAGCTACTTAATGTCGAAAGTGTTAATCCTCCTTGTACTCTCCGCAATTCAGGCCCTGGCATTTGTACTTATTGGTAATACCATACTAGAAATAAAAGGCATGTATTTTGAATACTGGCTTGTACTGTTTAGTACCTGGGTATCGGCCAATATGCTAGGTTTGCTAATTTCCGATAGTTTCAAAACCGTTGTCACAATCTATATACTAATACCATTTCTGGTTATCCCACAGATTATTTTGAGCGGGATAATTGTTAAGTTTGAAAAATTAAACCCCACAGTCTCATCTCCCAGTAGTATTCCTGCTTACGGCGAAATTATTGTTGCACGATGGGCATATGAAGCTCTTGCCGTAAATCAGTTTATCAATAATAAATACCAAAAGCCTTTCTATTATTACGATGAGGCCATGAGCATATCGGATTACAAGCGTAACTATTGGCTTAGAACACTTGAGAATAAAGTATCAATATGCGAGAGAAACATGAATAATCTACCTAAACGCGATGAGGTTGAATCGGCCTTGGCAGTTATAAAGAACGAACTTATTGACGAAGCAATCAGTGTTTCTGGCTCGCAATTCCCGTTTAAATACATTAATCAGCTTAACTACAACGATATTAGCCCTAACCTACTAGACGAACTTAAAAATCATCTTGAGCACCTACGACTCTACTACGTGAGGCTATACAATAAGGCTAGCTACAAAAAGGATAGCTTAATTTCATCGAAACAGACAAGTGAAGAGGAACGCGAGGCTTTCTTAAAGTTGAAGAGGAACTACTACAATGAAACCTTAGCTGAATTTGTGCGAAATTCCACTGAGGTTGAACGAATTATTGAATACAAGGATAACCTTATTCAGAAAATTGACCCAATTTACCTAGTACCCGAAAACCATTATATTAGGGCACACTTTTATGCTCCTGTAAAAAATGTTTTCGGGATTTACTTTAGTACATTTTGGGTAAATATTATAGTAATTTGGCTCACAACCATACTCCTATACGTAGCCCTATACTACCGATTACTTAAGCGTTTCCTCGACTTTTTGGAGAATATACCCAATAAAGGGAGATTGGACGATTAGACAGCTGTCTAATCATCCAATTCTTCCGTATTCACGCTGTTAATTGGCTATCCTTATTCTGTTATGATTGCTTCAACTTCTTTGTTTCCTTGTTTCCCGCAGTCCTATCCTACCATGCTTCCGCACAGTTCCCGAATAAAATCGTGCTTCAGCAAGTATCTAAACCCTGTAAAGCGTTAGGTACCCAAAACAACTTAACTAAACGATATTGAATCAACCCAAATAAATAATTCTTATTTCGTTACTTTGCAGCCTTTTGTTTAGCAAAGGCAATACGCTTGTATTGCTACCATATATCAGCTAGCATGCATTAATAAAAACTAAATATATTAAGAAAATGAGAAAATTAATACTTCCATTTTTAGTAATGACTACAATGTTTGCGTTTGGACAGACGGATTCAGTAACAATCAGTGGGAAAGTGACTGATTTTAATGGACAATCAATAGAAGGTGCTTTGATTATGATTAAGGGATATGATTTTGGTCAGTTTGTAGATACTACCTTTTCAGACAAGACAGGACATTATTCTCTATTAGTAAAAAAGGGGAAATATTCGGGATTAGCAGCAGTAAGGATGGAAGATTACAGCAAAACGAAATTGGAATTTTGGGCATACGAAATACCTGCGTATAAGAATCTAGATATAGATATTAGATATGATAGGTTAGAAGTTTATGGTGTTAATATTTTTCAAGTACAAGGAGCATATCCAGGATATACAATTTATTTCCGACCAATGAGTCTAGCAAGATTTGCAACTGCTGATATGAGCTCAGAGATTATTGATATAGCACCACCTTCTGACATGATTGATATTAAAGTCAATATAAATGGAGATAATGTAAACGTAAATTCTATTCAGAGAGTTGAAGAATTTTCTGGAAAACAGAAAATGTATGCTTATCTTATTCACACAGATTTAGAAAAGCCAACAGCTGCTAAATACAGTAAATTTCAAATAATTGTCGAGGATAAAGAAAATGGAGATAAGGGAGAGGCAATATATTTTAAGGAGAAAGTGAAGTATGAATAACGACACACTAATACGCGGCATAGCCAATAAGAGGTTCAGTAGTATGCAAAGGTTTGTAGGCCGCTTCAATTTTTTGTGTATTTTGATAGAAAATCGCCCGCAATCCCTTACTGACCATACCGCCATCCGATAATGAAAGTTTTACTCACAACCATAAATTCAAAGTACATCCACCAGAATCTGGCAATTGGCCTACTTTACGAGTTAAATAAGGATTACGTTGGGCTAAGCGTAAAGGAATTTACCTCCAAAACTCCTCTTGCTGAAATTGCTGGGTACTGCAGTAGTTTTGAGATAGTGGCCTTTAGTTGCTATATCTGGAATATTGAGCAAACACTTGAGGTAGCAAGGCAGATAAAACAGCTTAGTCCTGAATGCAAGGTGCTACTTGGTGGTCCTGAGGTTTCGTATGAGTGGGACGATATTATTGCACTTCCTGAGGTTGATTTTATTATTATTGATGAGGGCGAAGTGCCCTTTGCTGCCTTCCTGAAACACTACCCAAACCTTTCTCTAGTTCCTGGTTTGGTGTGGCAGCGGAATGGCGAGGTTGTTTGCAGTGATGCTCCTGAGGTTTTCAGTTTGGATAATTTAAAAGAGATAAATCCTTATCTAAGCATCCCTGCCGAAGAGTTAAGGAACAAGGTGTGTTACGTTGAGGCATCGCGTGGATGCCCAAACAGGTGTGCCTTCTGCTTGGCTGGTTTGCAGAATACGCTGCGCTATCTCCCTATGGAGTACATCCATAGTTCCCTTTTGTACCTTATGGAGAATGGAAGGGTTGTTAAGTTTTTAGACCGTACGTTTAATGCAAACCAATCGTTTGCCATATCCATTTTTCAGTTTATCATACAGCACCACAGGCCAGGTAACATTTTCCAGTTCGAGATTAAGGCCGATATCCTCCAAACGGAGCTTATTGAGTTTGTTCGAACACAAATTCCCAAAGGGATTTTTAGGTTTGAGATTGGTATACAAACGCTTAATGCCAAGTCGAACAGCGAGGTAAAGCGCCGTCTGAACTTCGAAAACATCAAGACTTTTGTAGAACAGGTATCTGAACGAGTGGAAATTCACCTTGACCTTATTGTTGGACTTCCATACGATTACTACGACGATATAAAGTACAGCTTCGAGGAGGTGTTTAAACTCTTTGCCCCCGAGTTGCAATTGGGATTCCTTAAGTTTCTAAAGGGAACGCCAATACGCAGAGATTACAAGCAACATGGTTACCGTTTTCAGCAGCAACCGCCCTACCAGATTATGGAGAGCAACTATCTTAGCAAACAGGAACTGGGCAGGATAGAGCATGTGGAGCATGCTCTGGATACCTACTGGAACAAGAAGCGTGCACTACATACCCTTAGATACGTTGCGCTAAACCACTCAATTTACGACTTTCTAAAGGGATTGGGTACTTATTGGAACCAGCATAACGAGAGGCGTAACATCGGGCTAATTGGCGTTTACACCACCATTTACGATTATGCCGTGCAGCAATACCCTACAGATACCCTGCTGGTTGAGCTAATTGCACTCGATTACTATTTACAGCATAAAATAAGACCTGCCACCCGTTTCCTCCCCGAGGTGAAAAAGGAACAGCGCCTAGAGGCCTTCAGTACGCTAAACCTTAATCACCATAAGTACCGCTATGCGATGCACAAAGTGCAATTCGATGTGCAGCACCTACTCTCCAAAAATACTATTAAACCAAAATCCGATTTGCTTGTAATTGAGTTTAGCGGGGTAGAATTTCCTAAAGTTGTAGGCTAAGAATAAATTTTTTCTTTAGATTATTGTACGAAAAATAATATTTGAATAGTGATTTTGGACGCAGATACACTCCCTCCTGCGGCCGCACGACTCCCATCGTGTAGTAACCAAGCAAAGATAATTACTACAATAAATTCTAAAATGGGAATATATTGATAAGCGCACAGATTACAAAACTGCGCAAGCGACAAGACATACCAAACAATGAGAAAATTGCGAATTAGACTATAATCTATTCATCCATTTCTTCCATTTCTCGCTGCAAATCAGCCATTTTAATTGCAGTTACAGCTGCTTCAACTCCTTTGTTTCCATGTTTTCCGCCTGCTCTATCCTGTGCCTGCTCTTGTGTATTTGTTGTTAGTAAGCCAAATATAAAGGGAATGTTGTAATTCATATTCAGTTCGGCTATTCCATGGGTTACACCCTGACAAACGTATGAGAAGTGAGGAGTTTCGCCCTGAATTACACACCCTAAACATATTACTCCATCCAAATCGGCATATTCAGCCATAAATTGTGCGCCAAGTATAAGTTCAAAACTTCCTGGAACATGCTTTACCAGAATATTATCCTCTTTTACTCCATGCTCGGTTAGAGTATTGTATGCACCCTCAAGCAATTTATGGGTAATCGCAGAGTTCCAATCGGAAACAACAATGCCAAATTTCATTTTCTTGCCAGAGGGAATCTTGGCAGAATCGTAGGTTGATAAATTTTGTAGGTAGGTTGCCATATCTGAGTGGTTTAGAAATTTACCGAAAAAATTGTCGGGTATAAAAATACAGAAAACCAACCTTATGGGGTTGGTTTTCTGAAAAAATTATTGTCTAATTACAAACTTAACTTAGCCCTTGTGATATACTTCTCAATTTCGCGAGCCTCACTTGATTTTGGGTAATCTGCCTTAATAGTCTCATAAACCTTGAGCGCTTCGGCATATTTTTCAATCTCTTCATAAACCATCCCTGCTTTCATCAGCATTATGGGAGTAGAAAAGTTGTTTGCACCATAATTGGCAGCTTTAACGTACTGCTTTGCAGCCTCATTAAGTTTACCCAACTCAACATAGCAGTCGGCAATTGCCCCATATGCAACGGAACCAATCATCTTATCCTTAGGGCTAAAGCGCTTAAGATTATCAATTGCCTCTTCGTATTCACCAAGTTCTCTGTACGATATACCTGCATAGTAACGTGCTAAATTTCCAACCTTTGTTGGGCTATAGCTATCAATTATATCTACAAACCCCAAATAATTACCATCACCATAGAGTGCTAGGTTAAAAGAGTCCCTCTCAAAATACTGCTCGGCAGCAAATATCTGCGATTGAGCCTCTTCCTCCATCGGGGCTATGTAGAGTTTACGGTATCCTAAAAAAGTACCTACAATTACTATTATGGCCAGCACTATTATTGTCAGGCTCTTCTGGTTGTTCTCAATGTACTGTTCGGTTCTAGTTAACGCATTCTCTAGCGATTCTGCACCCGTGTCTTGTACTTGCTTTTTTGACTTTGCCATACTTAAGATTAATAAAGAATAAATATCGTTTTTATGTGTGTTTCAACTTTTTCAGAAAATGATTAGTCAGCGCAAAAGTAATGGTTTTTACCTTATGTTGAAATATTTACCAAATTATTTTCATTACGGTTTTCTGTTTACCTTTGCATAGTTTAAAATTTAATTGATCCAGGATGCATCTAAAACAACTTACCTTACTGAATTTCAAGTCGTACGACCAAGCTGAGATAGAATTACATCCAAAAATCAATTGTTTTTTTGGAGATAATGGCGAAGGCAAAACCAATCTGCTCGACAGTATTTTTTACCTCTCAATGTGCAAAAGTAACTTCAACTCCATCGACTATCAAAATATTAAGCATAATAAAGAGTTTTTTGTTATCCAGGGTTCATACAATCGTAATGAAAAGTTGGAAAACATTTACTGTGCCGTAAAAAGAGGAACAGGGAAAACTTTTAGGCGCAACGGCAAAGACTATAGACGTTTAGCCGAGCACATTGGCCACATACCTGTTGTTATAATAGCACCTACAGACTCTTCGTTAATTCTTGATGGCAGCGAAGAACGCAGAAGGTATATCAATGGGGTTATCTCCCAGTACAATAATCCATACCTCGAGAGTATTATTCGATACAACAAGCTAATTGCTAATAGGAACAGGCTTCTAAAAAGCCTGTCAAAAGGTGAAAGTTATAATCCTGATCTTTTTGAGGTAATAGACGAGCAGCTTGGAGACCTTGCCCAACCAATTTATAGTCAAAGGCTAGAATTTGCCAAAAAACTCTCACCTATTTTTCAGCATTACTACAATACAATATCGAAAGGTGCCGAAGAGGTTGAACTTATTTACCAATCCGATCTACAGGAAAATGACTTAAAGTTGTTGCTAAAGGAAAGTATGCCAAAGGATAGAATGCTGCAATACACCAGTAAGGGAATACACAGAGACGACCTTATACTCACTCTTAACGGTCACCCAATAAAAAAAGAAGGGTCACAAGGGCAACAAAAAACCTATCTCGTTGCATTAAAACTTGCACAGTTTAGCTTTATCCAGAAGTTATCTGGTCTTAAGCCCATACTTTTGCTGGATGATATTTTTGACAAGCTGGACATGAACCGTGTGGAGCAATTTATTAGGCTGGTGGCAAATGATGAGTTCGGGCAAATATTTATAACGGATACAAACAAAGCTAGACTTGATGTTATTTTAGAAAAAATAAACACCAACTATAAACTATTTACCATTAAACAAGGGCAGATTGAAGAAACAGCTCAAAAATAATCAGATATGGCCAGAAAATCGAATACACTTAGCTTAGGCGAAGCCATAAAGGAATTTTTAGACCAGTATAAACACAAAGATAAAATAAATGAAGTTGTAATAATTAGCTCTTGGTCAGCAGTTATGGGCCCGAATATTACCAAACTCACAAATGACGTATACTTTAAAAACGGTAAGCTAATAGTTCAACTAAAATCACCAACCCTACGTCAAGAGTTATCAATGCAGCGTTCAAAGATTACTGAAGCATTAAACAAACATCTGGGCTCTAATAGCATAAAGGGTGTTATTCTGAGATAAGAACTTGAGTAAAGTCTCCTATTAGTTTAGGATTTCTCTCTCAGAGAAGAAAAAAGACCACTCCTTTTGTGCATTCTCAGAGCTATCGGCACCATGTACTGCATTTTTGGTAATGCTCTCGCCAAATTGCTGTCGTATAGTACCATGTTCAGCCTTTGCGGGATTGGTGGCACCAATTAACTTCCGAAAATCTTCAACAGCATTCTCCTTCTCAAGCACCAGCGCTAAAATTGGCCCAGAACTAATAAAACGTATAAGTTCATCGAAAAACTCCTTACCCTTATGCATAGCATAAAACCGACTTGCATCCTCAATACTCAGTTTTACCATCTTAATTGCCTTAAGCTTAAAACCAGCCTTGGTAATCAAGTAGATAATTTCACCATGGTAGTCGTTTTTAACTGCACTAGGCTTAATAAGCGAAAAAGTTCTATTATTTACCATAATTATACTCATATTTATACCCCTTAAATTTAGGAAGATTTTTTTAATAGCTGCCGTGTTTTTTATATTAACTTTGGGTTTTGCTAAAACAATGTGACTTATGAGTGACTTTTTTCCATCAGAGATTCAGAAAATCAAACAGATATTAATCCCCACAAAAAAAATTGTCATCACTTCACACCATAACCCCGATGGCGATGCAATTGGTTCGGTTTTAGGATTGCACTTCATCCTAAAAAAAATGGGGCTCAACGCACAGATGATTCTCCCCAATGAAGTTCCCAGTTTTCTTAACTGGTTGCCCGAGGCAGACAAAATAGTAAAATATTCAAAGCAAAAAGTAGAAGCAAAAAGGTTACTGGCTGAAGCTGATATTATCTTTTCGCTTGACTATAATGGTTCTGCAAGACTAGAAAAATTGAGTGACGATTTTGATAAGGCAAAAGGAACAAAAATCCTTATTGACCATCATCCTAACCCTGACAATGTATTTGCCCACTATATATCGGATACTAACGTTAGTTCTACCGCTGAGTTAGTTTTTGAATTTGCCCTTGCGCTTAAAGGGCACGAACTTATTAGCCCAGATGCTGCAATATGCATTTATACTGGAATAATGACTGATACAGGATCGTTTAACTACGGATGCTCTAACCCAAGAACCTTTGAGGTTGTTGCACAATTGGTTAAAATGGGAATTGACATTGAAGTGGCTCAGCAAAATGTTTACAATACCTTCTCCGAAGAGAGAATGAGACTGCTAGGCTATGCACTTGCCCAAAAAATGAAAGTTTTTCCAAAGCAAAGGGCTGCCTTTATATCTCTCACAAAAAACGAGTTAGAGCAATTTGACTATAAAATAGGCGATACCGAAGGACTTGTAAATTACCCTTTATCAATAGAGAACATTGTGTTTTCAGCGCTTTTTATTGAGAATACTAATCAAGTGAAAGTATCGTTACGCTCAAGAGGTAGTTTCCCTGTCAATTTAATAAGCGAGAGATATTTCAATGGTGGCGGACACAAAAATGCTGCGGGAGGCAAATCGCCTACTACCCTTACTGAAACTGAGAATGCTTTCATTAAAATTATCGAAGAGTACTCAGAGCAGCTAAATAATTAGTATGAAAAAAAACATCATCTTAGTATTAATTGCTGTTTTGCTTTTAGTTGGGTGCAAACAAAGGGGTAATGGAAACACAAAAAGACTAAATCCAACCGAAATCAAAAAACAACTTGAGCATGTAAATAGACTGCTAGTTGTGAAAGATAAGGAGCAGATAGAGGCCTATATTGAAAAACAGCAACTTGAAGGAATGCAAGAGAACAAAGCAGGATTGTTCTACTTGGTTTGGGGAGAGCCAACTGGCGATTATGTAGAAACGAATAATATTGTAATATTAAACTATAAAGTATCCCTACTTGATGGCACCGAGTGCTATAACACCAAAAAAGGATCGCCCAAAGAGTTTTTAGTGGGGCATGGTGGAGTTGAGTCCGGATTGGAGATGGCAGTCCTACTCATGAAAGAGGGGCAAAAGGGAAAATTCATCCTCCCTCCTCACCTTGCCCATGGACTAATTGGCGATAATAACAGAATTCCACCTTTGGCAATTCTGGTTTTTGATATTGAATTGCTTGCCGTAATAAAAAATTAGGCTAATTTTAATTAACTTTACCCAAAATAACGATAAACTTAAAAGAGGTTACCACATGAAACACCTTAAAACACTAACCCTTTTAGCAACTATAGTTATAGTTAACAGTTGTGGCAATAAATCTAAAATTTTTCCGGATTTTAGCGTTACAAAATCGAACATTCACTACAAGCTAATAACCATTGGAGAAACCGACAAAAAAGCAAAGCCTACCGACTTTGTAAATGTTCTTGTTTCTTACCGTACGCCATACGACTCCGTCTTTTTTCAAGGTGTGAGAACTTTCCAAATTACTGAACCCCAATTTGCGGGATCAATTGACGAATGTTTTACTATGCTTGCATCAGGTGATAGCGCTACCTTCTATCTCTCCTCCACCGATTTTTTTACTAAAACCATTGAGACTACAATACCTAAATTTTTTAAAGCCGACGATTTTCTTAGGGTTGATATAAAAATGCTTGGCATAATGAGCGAAAAAGCCTATCAGAGCGAGAAAGAGATATTTTTGCACTGGATTGAAGATTTTGGTGAATATGAAAAAATACTTCTGAAGCAGTATATCGATGAGCAAACCAATGACTTTGAGCAAACTGCATCTGGAATTTTCTACATCCCCATTGAGCCTGGTACTGGCAATAAAATACAGGTTGGCGATACCATTGCCATTCATTTTGAAGGAAGGTTTTTTAACGGAAAATACTTCGACTCTACCCAAAAGAGGAACGAGGCATTTCAGTTTGTTTATGGACAGAAATGGCAGGTAATCCCTGGCTTGGAAGAAGCAATAGGAATGATGTACCCACAAGAGAGAGCAATCTTCATTATTCCATCTCATTTGGCCTTTGGCCAAGGTGGTAGTTCCACCGGAATTGTACCAGCATTTACACCTGTAATATTTGAGGTTGAAGTTATTGAGGTAAAACCAAAGAACAAATGATTAACAGGTGTCTTCTACTAATTTTATTTGCTGCATTTGTTCTATCTGGCTGTGAGGGCTCAATAGATGATGATAGGAGAATCTCAGACGAATCGAAAATTGAAGCTTTTCTAAAAAAGAATAACCTTAGCTACACCAAACAAAATGGCGTTTACTATGCAATTCAAAAAAAGGGCTTTGGAAATAGAATTGCACCAAACGATTCCATTGCATTTTGGTACGTTGGATACACGCTAAACGGAAATGTGTTCGATACCAATATACTTGAATTAGCCGAAGAATATAATCTCGATACCTCCGTTCGAGAATTTACGCCAGTTAAAACCATTGCAGGATCGTCAAACTTTATAGAAGGGTTAAACAGAGGTCTAATGCTATGCCGCGATAATGAAGGCGGCATTATACTTTTCCCCGCTGAATTTGGCTTTCAAGAAAACTCTGCTGGACCAATTCCTTCTTGGTCACCCTTGGCATACAATATCTTCATAATTTACGTTAAAAATCAACAAATTATCCAAGAGCAAAATTTTATCAATAACTTTGTGGCCAATTTACAGGGTTATTCTTTAGATTCTGTAGGCTTTTGGATAAACGTTCTTGAACATACCAACAACGATTCAAATTTTACGTTAGGCGACACCCTATATGTAAAGTTTAAGGGGCAATCGCTACACGATAGTAATGCAATTATTCTACCTACTGAGTCGAAAAAAGTAGCGCTAAACGAAAACGACCTTTTAGAAGGACTTTTACATGGATTTCTTAGGTTATCGGAAGGCGAACGGGCTCAGTTAGTTTTACCATCATGCCTTGCATTTGGCACACAAGGTAACGATAGCATTGACCCTTACGAACCAATGCTATTCCAAATAATGCTCGATAGTATTAAGACAAAATAATTAACAAGATGAAGAGAAAATACCTTTTTTTACTTTTAGCCGTTTTCGGAGTTATTGCCTTTTGTTCATGTGAAGAAGAAGTTGACGAAAGAGAATCTGATGAACTCTTGAGGCTCCAAGCTTATATGAGCATTCATTATCCTGATGCTAAACCTACCGAGTCGGGTTTGTACATCATCATTGAGCAGGAGGGTACTGGGGCTTCAGTTAGCGATAATGATTTTTTACTTTTCGAATATACTGGTCGTAACTTGGATGACTACGTTTTCGAAACAACCAATAAAGCCACAGCAAAACTTTACGATATTTACTCCCCACAGATTCACTATTCCTCTAAATACATCCAGTATAACCTTTCGGTACCAACTATCATTAAGGGTTTAGAGGAAGGTTTTTCCTATATGAACGAAGGAGGCATTGCTAAATTAATTATACCATCAAAGTTAGCGTATGGTAATACGCGCCATCAAGGTTTACTTCCATTTTCTTCGGTTATTTTTGATATTAAACTTAACAAAGTAGTTGCCAACCCTGAGGAATACGAGCAGCAAATAATTGAAGAATATATCAGCGAGAACTATCCTGATTTAATCATTGAAGACGCTTTGGTTGATGGAATTTACATCCTTGAAAATACCGCAAGCACTCTTCCTGAGACAGAAAGTCGCGATAGTATTGGGGACAAAGATGTAGTAAAACTCTACTATACTGGAACTTTTTTTGATGATTGGGTTTTCGACACCAATGTAATTGAGGTTGCCAAGGAGAATGACATTTACGATCCAAACAGAGACTATGCGCCGATTAGCGTTACAGTTGACACTAGTGATACTGATGGTTCATCAACCCATATTAAAGGCTTCTCATTAGCCTTAAAAAATCTACAAACCTATACTGATGCAAAAATTCTTATTCCGAGTAAATTTGCATATGGCAACAGCGGTTCATCAACAATAAATCCTTACACTCCATTAGTATTTGAGTTAAACATTCTAACAAAAACTTCTCCTGAAGATGAAAGTGTAGAATGATAATACCCAAAGCAATTAGCTATTGCTTACTATGATACATATATTCCAAAAATGCTCGGTCGCTTATGCAAATCGGGCATTTTCTTTTTCCATTCCTTTACGCTCTGCGTAAGTACAAGTTCAGTAGGTAGCGTTAAGTCGCATGAAATATGAAGCAATGTTTCAGGTTTAAGCGTTGACAGTAAACTGCTCAAAAGATGATTGTTCCGATACGGAGTCTCAATAAATAGCTGCGTCTGGTTCTCTTCTCGTGAGCGCTGCTCAAGTTGAGCTATTCGCCGTTCCCGCTCTTTGGCTTTAATAGGCAGATAACCCACAAAAGCAAAGTTTTGCCCATTAAATCCACTTGCCATAAGAGCCATTACTATACTACTCGGCCCAACTAGTGGAACAACCGGAATACCATGCTTATGAGCAAGCGCAACTAACGATGCACCTGGGTCGGCAACAGCGGGAACCCCAGCTTCAGACATCAAGCCAACCGATAACCCATCCAACAATGGCAATAGCAATTTGTGAACATCCTGCTGGATTGTGTGTTCATTCAACAGTTCAAAATGAAGGTCGCTAATGGGAACAGGCATTTCTAAGCGCGATAAATATCGCCTTGCGGTTCTTATGTCCTCAACCACAAAGTGTCTTGTATCCCGGGCAATTTGCGAAACATACAGTGGAATAACATCTTGCCATTTATCACTCCCCAGGGTGGTAGGAATGAGGTAAAGTGTACCAGTCATTTTTTTGCTAAAGATAAAAAAGTTAAGTGCTATATTTGAAAAAACAATTGAAACTTCAATGAAAATAATTAAGAATATCCTACTTAATCGTAATGCAATACTTGTTTTGGCAGTAATTGCAGGGCTTATTTTTGGCGATTTTGCCCCGCTTATCAAGGATTACAATATATATATACTGGGCATAACTATGACCTTCTCAATGACCGGTCTAAATTTGCTCCTACTTAACAATCCAAAAAAGATTGGCAAAACGCTGATGATGGGTTTTATTTTAAACTACCTAGTATTTGGGGCGGTTTTATTGCCCATTGCTTGGTGGTTAATGCCCAGCAAAGAACTTTTTTACGGTTTTGTAGTAATTGTAGCAGCCCCACCCGGTGTTGCAATTATCCCTTTTTCATATATACTTAAAGGGAAGGTCGATTATGCTATTATAGCCCTAACGGGTGCTTTTGCAGCATCCATTGTTGTTGCACCGCTACTTGTTGGTATTTTAGCACAAAACGAGGGCATAAAACCATACAACCTATTTATAACCATGGTACAACTTGTGTTAATCCCATTACTGCTTGCCCAAATCTTAAGAATAAAAGCCATTTTTCCATTAGTCCAAAAAATTAGAGGAAAAGTTGTTGACTGGGGATTTGCACTACTCATATTTGTTGCTGTGGGTGTTAATCGCGATGCTTTTTTCACCAACCCGAAAGTTCTTTTGCCAGTGGTAATCACCATTGTTATTGGTACTTTTGGGTTAGGCTTTGTTTACAGTAGAGTTGCTAAACGTTTAAAAATCTCATCCGAACTAACCATCACACAACAAATGCTCTCTACCATTAAGAGTTCTGGTTTCTCTGTATTTACAGCACTTACTCTTTTTGGTAAAGAGGCTGCAATTCCATCAGCAATCCTAGCTGTTGTAGTGTTAATGTACCTTATTTTTCTATCTTTGAAAACCAGTAGTAGCAAGCCATAGTTTAACTAAAACTACATCAACTTTTAAAAGTGAAACTTACTTTTCTTGGAACCGGAACTTCACAGGGCGTACCTGTTATTGCTTGTAACTGCCCAGTTTGCCTGTCGAACGATATACACGACAAACGGCTTAGAACGTCCGTGCTTATTGAGCATAATAAGACCTCTATACTTGTTGATGCTGGCCCCGACTTTAGGCAGCAAATGCTGGGCGCCAAAGTTAAAAACCTCGATTCAATCCTTTTAACCCACGAACATCGCGACCATATTGCGGGTATTGATGACGTTAGAGCCTTCAATTTTGTTAATAAGCGGCCAATGGATATATGGGCTGAGGAACGTGTTCAGAAGGCACTGCAAACCGAATTTCCTTACATATTTGCTAAAGACAAATACCCTGGGACACCAGAAATTACGTTTCATAGCATTGATGGGCTTCCCTTTTCAATAAATGACATAAAAATTATTCCCATTAGGGCATTCCATTTTAAAATGCCCGTATATGGTTTTAGGTTCGATAATATGACGTACTTAACTGATGCCAACTTTATACCCGATGAAGAAAAGGAAAAAATGGTTGGTACTCAATACCTTGTCATTAATGCCCTTAGAAAACAGAAACACATCTCCCATTTCTCACTACCCGAAGCGCTTAAACTAATTTCTGAATTAAGTCCCCGCAAAGCATTCATTACGCACATAAGCCACCAAATGGGGCTATATAAAGATGTTCAAAAAGAATTGCCAAAGAATGTTTTCCTTGCATACGATGGGCTTTCGATTGACTTATAACCTCTAAACTGTTAATTTCTATATGTTTTCTAAACCTACATTACTTTTAAGTGAGGAAATTTGCAGAGCAAATATTGAGTTCATGTTGGCTAAAGCGCTTAGGCTTGGTATTGAGCTTCGCCCTCACTTTAAAACACACCAAAGTATAGAGATTGGAAGATGGTTTAGAGATTATGGAATAGGAAAAATAGCTGTTTCGTCAGTTCCCATGGCTCAATACTTTGCATCGGATGGATGGAACGATATAACCGTTGCATTTCCCTATGTCTACCAACAAGCGGATGAGGTAAATGCACTTGCCAAAAGCATTAATCTTCAGGTTTTAGTCTCATCGCTTGGCAACGCTAAACTCCTTAGTAAAAGCATAAAAAACAGAGTTAATGTTTATATTGAGATTGATACGGGGCAATACAGGTCAGGGCTACAAGCAGAAGATTTTGACACAATTGATAAAACTATCGAAGTAATCCTATCGAACCCAAATACCAATTTTTATGGCTTTTTAAGCCATGCTGGTCATTCGTACAATAATCACCTAAACAAAATTACACAGATTAACACTGAGGTCACAAGCAAACTTAACCAGCTAAAAAACAACTACATTAAACAATTCCCTAGCCTTAAAATATCCTATGGGGATACTCCAACAAGTTGGACCTGTGAGCAGTTTGATGGAATTGATGAGTTACGACCCGGTAACTATACTTTTTTCGATATGCAACAGGCCTCAAACGGAATTTGCTCTACAAGCAATATTGCAATAGCCTTGGTTTGCCCTGTGGTTGCGGTTTACCCCGAACGCTCTCGGGCAATTATTTGGGGAGGTGCGGTTCACCTAACAAAAGATTTCTATACCGATAATGATGGAAATAAATCGTTTGGTGCAGTTTGCAAACTTAACCCCGATTATACGTGGACAAAGCCCATTGAGGGGATGTACCTCGAATCAATATCACAAGAGCATGGAGTGGTAAGGGCCAAAAATTGCGAAGCAATTAAATCGCTAAGAGAAGGAGATTTAATCGCAGTGCTTCCACCCCACTCTTGCCTTACTGCCGATAAAATGGGCGGATTTTGGGTACAGGAAAAAAGGTTTATTCCAATGATGAAGTCTTGAAAATCTTAAATCAAATGCTATTAGTCGATTTTCATACCCATTCAGCAACCAGCAATAACAGCAAAATCATAGCTGTTAAAAACCTTGATTTGGAGAAAGTAAACCAACCAGAATCCCATGGTTATTATACCATTGGGTTACATCCATGGGAAAGCAACAGGTTAAACTTGCAAGATTTTATTGGTAAAATCCAAAGGTGTATGGAATTGGATTCAGTAATTGGACTTGGTGAGATTGGGCTAGATAAACTTAAAGGAGCCAGTATGGAAATTCAGAAAGAAATTCTTGTTCAGCAGGTATCCTTGGCTTATAAAATGCAAAAACCAATTATTATTCACTGTGTTAAGGCTTGGGACGAACTACTTGAAGTAAGGAAATCATTCTCAGACCAAATCCCATGGGCAATTCATGGGTTTAATGGGAGTTTACAATTAGGCGAGCAACTTATTAACGCGGGCTTCTATCTTTCTGTTGGGCCTACTTTATTAAGAAGTAGCTCTAAAATTAGAGCAACCTTAGGCAAACTTCCTCTCGATAGATTATTTTTTGAGACAGACGATTCAGGCATCAGCATTGAAACCATCTATAACGAGGGTTCAAATCTACTTAAACAGAGCGTAAGTACGATTGCTAAACAGCTATATGCAAATTTTATTTCATTCTTTGGTAAACAGATTTTAGGAACAACCTAATCTCCAATAATTTTAACCAGTACCCGCTTCTTTCTTTTCCCATCGAACTCGCCATAAAATATTTGCTCCCAAGGGCCAAAGTCAAGTTTACCCTCAGTAACTGCTACAACCACCTCGCGTCCCATTATGGAACGTTTTAAATGCCCATCGGCATTATCCTCATAAGTGTTGTGCCTGTATTGCGAGTAGGGCTTTTCGGGAGCTAGCTTCTCCAGCCACACCTCAAAATCATGATGAAGACCCGATTCGTCATCGTTTATAAAAACACTGGCAGTAATATGCATTGCATTTACCAGTACCAATCCCTCTTTCACCCCACTTTCTTGCAAGCACCGTTCAACATCAGGGGTTATATTGATAAACTCACGTCTATTTTTAACATCGAACCACAGTTCTTTACGATAACTTTTCATTCACACAAAAACTTATATTACTAATTACAAACAAGTTACATTTTAACTCTATGCCTACCTCAATACAATTAAAACTTACTAAAAACCCATCTCTTTGATTATCCCCTTAATTTTATCGTCAAACTGCTTATTTACAGATTCAAAATCTGACGCCTTCTTTAGTTGTCCCTTAACCCCAAAGTAGAATTTTATCTTGGGTTCAGTTCCCGATGGTCTCACCGATACTCGGGTACCATCCTCAGTAATCAGCTGAATAACATTAGACTTAGGTAATTTTATTGGCGATACTTTACCGTCTATAAGATTTTTGGTTTGCTGAAGCGAATAATCGTGTACCAGCATAACCCTTGAACCACCCAAAGACTTTGGAGGATTATTCTGGAAGCCAACCATCATTGCCTTAATGGCATCGGCACCCTCTTTCCCTTTTTTGGTAATTGAGATAAGGTCTTCTTTATAAAATCCAAAGCGAACATATATTTCAATAAGTAGTTGGTAAAGAGTCTTGCCCTGTTCCTTAGCCCAAGCCGTAATCTCTGAGAACATTGCGCAGGATAAAATTGCATCCTTGTCCCTAGCAAATGTGCCTACCAAATACCCATAGCTCTCTTCGCCCCCAGCAATAAAGGTTTTCTGTCCCTCCAATTCCCTTATTACCTCTGCTATATATTTAAAACCTGTTAATACCTCAATACTTTCAACTCCATACGATTTGGCAATATCTGAGAGCAAATTGGAGGTAACAATCGTTTTAACAATGTACTCGTTACCTTTCAGTTTACCTTTCTCTTTCCACTTGGTTAAAACATAATATATCAACAGCGATGCTGCTTGATTCCCATTAATAAGCGTAAAATTCCCCTCTAAATCCTTAACGCCTATCCCCACCCTGTCCCCATCGGGGTCAGTTGCCATAACAATATCTGCATCAATCTTTTTTGCCTTAGCAAGCGCTAATTTAAGAGCAGCGGGCTCCTCAGGGTTGGGAGATATAACAGTAGGAAAGTTTCCATCTACAATATTTTGCTTTGGAACGGTGTGAACCTTTTCAAATCCGAACTTACGCAAGGCTTTTGGAACCAATTTAACCCCAGTTCCATGAATTGGAGTATAAACTATCTTTAAATCCTTGTACTTCCTGTTTATCTCTGGACTTAAAGACAAGGATGCCAGCGTATTAATGTATATCTCATCTATCTCTGGACCAATAACTGTAATTAGGCTCTTATTGCCAGCAAACTTAACTTCGGTTACAGATGAGATTTTTTTCACCTCCTGAATAATATTATTATCGTGGGGCGGAACAATCTGAGCACCATCTTCCCAATAAACCTTATAGCCATTATACTCCTTTGGGTTGTGCGATGCCGTAATTACAATTCCGCTTTGACACTTAAACGTTCTTATGGCAAAACTTAGCTGCGGAGTTGGCCTTAAGGCCTCAAAAAGGTAGACAAGAATACCATTGGCACTAAAAATCTGGGCAGCAATTTCGGCAAACTTCATACTATTATTCCGTGAGTCGAATGCAATTGCAACCCTAATTTCTGGAAGATTTTTGAATTCTTTTAAAAGATAATTTGCCAATCCTTGAGTGGCATTTCCTAAAGTATACCTATTCAACCTATTGGTTCCCGATCCCATTATGCCTCTTAAGCCACCCGTGCCAAACTCCAAATCCTTGTAGAAAGCATCAATAACTCCCTCAGGGTTATTCTCAATCAAATCCTTTACCTCTTCTCGGGTTTTCTTATCATACTCTGGCTTAAGCCACTCTTTAGCCCTTGCTAATATTTTCGGATCAACTTGTGGTGTACTCATGGCTTTTTATTTTAGTGTTTATCTAATAATGCTGAACTTAAACATTCCGCTAGGCTATCTCTCCAGTAAGGAATTGTGAGCCCAAAGGTTTTCTTTATCTTTTGCTTATTAAGCACGCTATAATGAGGCCGTTTGGCCTTGGTAACAAACTCGCTGCTTAGCACAGGGGAGACCTCACATTCTCTTCCTTTTATACTAAGTATTGCTTTGGCAAAATCGTACCAGCTACAAACCCCCTCATTTGAGTAATGAAAAATTTCATTGTGAAAAACTTCTTCTGAGTGCTTAATTATGTGAACTATGGCCAATGCTAAATCGTGTGCCCAGGTTGGCGATCCGATCTGATCGAAAACAACCTTTAGGCTACCCTCATTACTTTTGGCAAGTATTGTTTTCATAAAATTCTTTCCATAGGCAGAGTAAAGCCAAGCGGTTCTAATCACCATTCCTATGCCCGATGATATGGCATACTCCTCTCCTTTCAATTTTGAACTTCCATAAATTGAATTGGACGAAGTTTCATCGTCCTCAGCATAAGGCTTGTACGACATACCATTGAACACATAGTCGGTTGAGATATGTATTAACTTTGCGCCAACATTACTGGCAGCCTTTGCAATATAATTAACTGCTTCGGCATTAACCTTATAGGCCATTTCGTGTTCTACTTCAGCATTGTCCACAGCGGTATAGGCTGCTGCGTTGACTATAAATTTTGGCTTTAGTCCATCTATAAATTCAATTACCCCATCTTGCTTTGTGATATCAAGCGTATCAATATCAGCAAAAACAAAATGCAAATCATTGAATTGTGCAGAGATTGCCTTTAACTCAGAACCAAGCTGTCCATTTGCACCTATCACCAAAATTTTTATCATATCTGGACTAATATTTCTCACCATACTCAAAATTTACATCAATTTCAGCCAAAATTGGTAAAACAATATCCTTTTCTGATACTTTTACCTTAGCTGAATCAACTTTCCAATCTATCGCTAAAGTTGAATCGTTAAAGTTAATTCCACGCTCAGCTGAGTTCTTATATAGATTATCGCACTTATAGTTTACTATAGCTATTTTGCTAAGAACCGAAAAACCATGTGCAAATCCACGCGGAATAAGCAGCATCTCTTTAGTTACATCGTTTAGCTCATAGGCAAAGTGCTTACCATAGGTAGGTGAATTTTTTCTAATGTCAACGCCAACATCTAGAATAGAACCTTTAACTGCTCTCACCAATTTTGCCTGTGCATAGGGTGATAACTGGTAATGTAATCCCCTAATAACTCCATAATCTGAGAACGATTCATTATCCTGCACAAAATCAATATCTAACCCTAACTCCTTGAATTTTCCTGCGCTATACGATTCGAAAAAATAACCTCTAGAATCGCTAAATATCCTTGGTTGTATAATATACATACCCTCAAAGGGGGTGTTAATTAACTTCATATTAACTGTTGATCTTCGTTTGCAATTCGGATAAGATAATCGCCATACTGATTTTTCGAAAGGGGTTGAGCAAGTTCAAGTAGCTGCTGCTTTGTAATAAACCCGTTGTTGTAAGCAATTTCCTCAATACAAGCTATCTTTAACCCTTGCCGCTCTTCAATAGTCTGAATAAATACTGAGGCTTGTAAAAGGCTCTCGTGCGTTCCAGTATCGAGCCAAGCCATTCCTCTTCCCATAAGTTTAACCTGCAAACGATTCTCTTGCAAAAAGAGCCTATTCAAATCTGTTATCTCTAGTTCACCTCTTGCAGATGGTTTTAATCCCTTTGCTTTTTGAACTACATCGTTACTATAAAAATAGAGACCTGTAACGGCAAAGTTCGACTTTGGGTGAACAGGTTTTTCCTCTAAACTTAACACATTCTTCTGATTATCAAACTCAACAACACCATAACGTTCAGGGTCTTTTACGTAGTAACCAAAAACTATGGCTCCATCCTCTAACGTTGAGCACTCCTGAAGAATACCCCCAAAACCATGTCCATAGAAAATATTATCGCCCAAAACAAGGCAAACCGAATCATTACCAATAAATTCTTCGCCAATAATAAAAGCCTGGGCAAGACCATCGGGCGAGGGTTGCTCCGCATACTCAATTCTTAAGCCCAGCTGCGATCCATCGCCAAAAAGATCCCTGTATAAAGGCAAGTCCACTGGGGTTGAAATAATGAGTATATCCTTAATCTTTGCCAACATAAGCACCGAGAGTGGATAGTAAATCATTGGTTTATCGAACACAGGGATTATCTGTTTCGATATGCTTTTGGTGATTGGATAAAGTCGGGTACCCGCACCACCTGCAAGTATTATTCCTTTCATGTGTTTATATTTTGATTTTTATTTGCCATATTGCCTGTCCCGAAAATGATTCGGGAAAACTTGCAATAATAATCATTAGCTACGCTGATCTTCGATTCCCCTTTGTGAGAAATTTTTCTCATGCTCGTTTCATAAAATTCTATTTTAACACTTCATTCAAATTCTGCCTAAAAAACTCTATTGTTGATACTATTCCTTGTTTCAGAGGGACACTTGGCTGCCATCCATCGAGCAATTTATTTGCAAGAGAAATATCGGGCTTACGTTGAATTGGATCGTCTTGCGGCAAATCAAAATAGGCAATTCTAGATTTGCTGCCAGTCTTCTCAAGAATAAGACTTGCCAACTGGAGCATAGAAAATTCATTAGGGTTACCTAGATTAACAGGACCAGTAACCGAATCATCGGTATTCATTAGTCGCACAAATGCCTCCACTAAATCGTCAACATACATAAAACTTCGGGTTTGATTACCGTCACCATAAATAGTAATATCCTCACCTTTAAGCGCTTGAACAATAAAGTTTGAAACTACTCTCCCATCATTGGGACTCATGCGTGGACCATAGGTATTAAAAATTCTTGCAATTTTTACCTTAACCTGATTTTGCTCATTATAGTTCATAAACAGGGTCTCGGCACAACGCTTTCCTTCATCGTAGCATGCTCTGGGTCCAATGGGATTTACATTTCCCCAATACGATTCGGGCTGAGGGTGTACCTCAGGATCACCATAGACCTCACTGGTTGACGCTTGGAGTATTTTTGCCTTTACACGCTTGGCAAGGCCTAGCATGTTTATAGCCCCCATCACCGATGTTTTTAAAGTTTTAATGGCATTATACTGATAGTGAATTGGGGATGCTGGGCAAGCCAAATTATAAATTTGGTCAACCTCAATATAATAGGGCATGGTAATATCGTGACGTACCAACTCAAAATACGGATTGCTTAGCAGATGAACAATATTGGTTTTACTACCCGTAAAAAAATTATCGAGGCATATCACTTCATTCCCATCATTTAGCAAACGTTCGCATAAATGCGACCCAACAAAGCCGGCTCCACCTGTTACAAGTATTCGTTTCATCATAATTACTATAAAATAATTGGTTTACGACCGACCGATATATAATTATACCCTTCTTCCCTCATCTCCTCGGGTTCATATATATTTCGTCCATCGAAAATAACTTTACCCTTCATCCGTTTATTCAACTGTCCAAAATTAAGTACCCTAAACTCGCGCCATTCAGTAGCCAACACAAGCGCATCACAACCATCAGTTGCACTGTAAGGATCTGGTGCATACTCAATACTATCACCAATTATCTTTTTTGCTTCATCCATTGCTACCGGATCGTGCGCTTTAACAACTGCACCGGCTTCTAATAATTTAGAAATAATTACTAGCGGTGGTGCCTCTCGCACATCATCAGTGTTTGGCTTAAAGGATAAACCCCAAATGGCAATACATTTCCCTTTAAGGTGTCCATTAAAATAATCATTTATCTTGTTAAACATGGTGCTTTTCTGATTATCATTAACCTTCTCAACGGCTTCAATAACCTTTAGTGCATACCCCAAATCACGCGATGATTTTATTAAAGCCTTTACATCCTTGGGAAAACAACTTCCTCCGTAGCCTATCCCAGGATATATAAATTTATTTCCAATACGACTATCGGAGCCAATTCCGTGGCGCACCATGTTCACGTCGGCTCCAACTATTTCGCAAAGATTAGCTATGTCATTCATAAAACTTATACGCGTAGCCAACATTGCATTTGCAGCATATTTTGTGAGTTCTGCCGATGTGATATCCATAAAAATAATTGGGTGACCATTGAGCAAAAAGGGCTTGTAGAGTCTACGCATTAACTTTTCTGCCTCCTCAGAATCAGTACCAATTATAATTCTTTCGGGTTTTAGAAAATCGCTAATTGCAGCTCCCTCTTTTAAAAACTCGGGATTTGAAGCAACATCAAATGGTATGTCTACTCCTCTTTTTAAAAGTTCTTTACTTATTACTTCCTTTACCCTTTCTGCTGTGCCTATTGGAACGGTACTTTTATTAACTACAACTAAATAGTCATTCATATGCACGCCTATTTCGGCGGCCACATTTAAAACATACTGTAAATCAGCACTCCCATCCTCACCCGATGGCGTTCCAACTGCAATAAACACAACTCGAACATCTTCTAAACTATCAGCTAAACTGGTTGTAAAGTGAAGTTTTCCATTCGCCATATTCTTCTCAACTAGGATATCCAAACCAGGTTCATAAATAGGAATTATGCCTTGTTTAAGCTTTTCTATCTTGTTGCTATTTGTATCTACACAGGTAACATTAAGACCTGTTTCTGCAAAGCATGCACCTGTAACCAAACCTACGTATCCTGTTCCTGCAATTGATATTTTCATTTAAAAGAGGGTTAACAAATTTGCACTAGCATTTACCTTAAAGGTAAAATAATCCTCAAAGATATTCCCTGAAGATCAAAAACAAAAGACTTTACAGAAGTATTATTCACTAAAACGCTATTATCTATAAGATTTACAAAAACAATAATCCTTACTAAAAGCGCTAAAAGCATGATTAGTAGCGAATTTAAAAAACTGGCTGGATTCTTTTTTGCCGAAATATTTATCTTTGTTTCCTATAAATGATAAAGTTATGTATTTTTGCAATCTATTTTTTCTATCAATATTGTCTAACATATTAATTTTAAGTGAATTTAATGATTAATCAAGAAGAAACTGCTTCAAATGAAGCTCAAAAAGAAGAGGTGAAAACGCAGGCGGCTGAAACTGTCGAAGAGCAGAAGCCTGAGATGGTACAAGAAACCAAAAGTACAGATGGCTCCAAAGGGCTAGATAATTTCGACTGGGACACATTCGCTGACGAAACTACCTACTCCAGCAATCAGCATTCGGAGTTAGAAGCACTGTACGACGCAACCCTTTCGTCAATTGGCGAAGGTGAAGTTATTGATGGTACAGTTATCTCCATGAACAAGCGTGAGGTTGTAATCAACATTGGATATAAATCCGAAGGGGTTATCAGCCTAAACGAGTTCCGCTACAATCCAGAATTACAGGTTGGCGATACCGTGGAAGTTTACGTTGAAAATCAGGAAGACAAACGTGGACAACTTGTGCTCTCGCACAAGAAAGCGCGCTCACTTCGCTCATGGGATAGAGTTAACCAAGCCCTTGAGAAGGATGAGGTTATTAAAGGATACATTAAGTGTCGTACAAAAGGCGGTATGATTGTAGATGTATTCGGTATTGAATCGTTCCTACCTGGTTCTCAGATTGATGTTAAGCCAATCCGCGACTACGATATTTACGTGGGTAAAACCATGGAATTCAAGGTTGTTAAAATTAACCAAGAATACAAAAACGTTGTTGTTTCGCATAAAGCCCTTATCGAAGAGGAGCTCGAGCAGCAAAAGAAAGAGATTATTGCTAAACTGGAGAAAGGCCAAGTACTTGAAGGAACCGTTAAGAATATTACCAGCTATGGCGTATTTATCGACCTTGGTGGCGTAGACGGTCTTATCCACATTACCGACCTCTCTTGGGGAAGAGTTTCGCACCCCGAAGAAATTGTTGAGCTTGACCAGAAAATCAACGTTGCTATCCTCGACTTTGACGATGCTAAGAAGCGTATTGCTCTTGGTCTTAAGCAACTTACCCCACATCCATGGGATTCTTTAGACACAGACCTTAGTATTGGTAATGTGGTTAAAGGCAAAGTTGTGGTAATGGCCGATTACGGTGCTTTTGTTGAAATAGCTCCTGGTGTTGAAGGGCTTATTCACGTTTCAGAGATGTCGTGGAGCCAACATCTGCGCAGCGCTCAAGAGTTTCTGAAAGTGGGCGATGTTGTAGATGCACAAATTCTTACTCTCGACAGAGAAGAGCGCAAAATGTCGCTTGGCATGAAGCAGCTTAAGGCTGACCCATGGGAGAAAATTGAAGAAAAATATCCTTTAAATTCTAAGCATCAAGCTAAAGTTAGAAACTTTACCTCATTTGGTGTTTTTGTTGAGTTAGAAGAAGGTGTTGATGGACTAATCCACATATCAGATCTTAGCTGGACAAAAAAGATTAAACACCCTGCAGAATTCACTACTGTTGGAACCGATATAGAGGTTGTTGTTCTTGAAATTGATAAAGAAAACCGCCGCTTAAGCCTTGGCCACAAACAGCTAGAGGAAAATCCTTGGGATGTATTTGAGACTATTTTCACCACAGATTCAGTTCACGAAGGAACCATTATTGATATTTTTGATAAAGGTGCTGTAGTTGCACTTCCATATGGTGTTGAAGGTTTTGTTACCCCTAAGCATTTAGTTAAAGAAGATGCAAGTGTTGCTAAGGTTGACGATAAAATGGAGTTTAAGGTGATTGAATTTAACAAATCATCTAAACGTATCATTCTGTCGCACAGCAGAATTTTTGAAGATGTTAAAAAAGGACCCGTAACTACCGAGAAAAAAAGTAAAGGTTCTTCAACACAAAAAGCTGTGAAAAAGTTGAAAGATAACTTAGAAAAGACTACCTTAGGGGACATATCTGAGTTAGCTGCACTAAAAACAGAACTTGAAGAGAATCAAAAGAAAAGTAAAAAGAAAAGCACTGACGAAGGTAAAGAGTAAAGTAACTTTTTTGATCACTTAAACCTATTAGTAATGGAATTTAGGATTAGTAAACTTGATAACTACTCATTAATTGAGGTACTAGAGGAAAAGTTGGACACCAATATTGCTCCCAGTTTAAAGTCTGAGTTGGTTCTTATTTCTGGTAATGGCGAGCGTAATATTGTACTCGATTTAAGTGCATGTCGCTATTGCGATTCCTCTGGATTAAGCGCTATTCTTGTTGCTAACAGGTTATGTAAAAATGCCAACGGCACCTTTGTGCTCACTGGGCTTACCGATGCCGTTGAGCGTTTAATTACTATCTCTCAACTTGATACTGTGCTAAACATTGCTTACTCACGTAACGAGGCAGCAGAAATAATTAGCAAAGCAGAAAGCGAGAAACAAGAGAAGTGACATTCTCTGTAACCATTTTAGGTAGTAGCAGTGCACTACCTACATCAAAACGATTTCCCTCCGCTCATGTGCTGAATGCGCATGAGCGGTTGTTTTTAATTGACTGTGGTGAAGGAACCCAAATTCAACTCCGAAAGTACAAGCTAAAACTATCACGCATTGATAGCATATTTATAACCCATGTACATGGTGACCATACACTGGGGCTAGTTGGACTTATAGCAACCTTGAACCTTTTGGGACGAAAAACAAAACTCTCAATCTACGCTCATGCGTCTCTTCAACCAATCCTCAACCAAAACATTCTTTTTTTTGTAAACGAACTTAATTTCCCAATTGAGTTTATACCATTAAACAGTAAAAAACACAAGGTAATCCTTAAAACAGATAATATTATTGTTGAGTCGTTCCCACTAAAGCACAGGATACCGTGTAATGGTTTCCTATTTAGAGAATCGCCAAAACTTCCCAATATTAAAAAAGAAGCCATTGAAAGGTACCAATTATCTCTTACAGATATTACTAGCATAAAAAGAGGAAGCGATTTTACTTCCAAAACTGGTAAGGTTATTCCCAACACGGAACTAACCTATATTTCATCTCCTCCCCGATCGTACGCATATTGTAGTGATACACGGTACTTTGAGAGACTAGCCAGTTATACTAAGGACGTTGATTTACTTTACCATGAGGCTACATTTGATAAGAACCTAGAGGAGTTGGCAAAAACAACAGGCCATTCAACTGCCACGCAAGCAGCTAAAATTGCGAAACTCTCCAACGCAAAAAAACTGATCATTGGGCATTACTCATCGCGTTACAAAGATATTACCCCTTTGTTAGATGAGGCACGAATAGTTTTTCCAGAAACCTACTCAGCCGAAGATGGCCTAATGTTTTCTATTTAAAATTGCTTGACCTTTACCAAACCCTCTATCTATTTTTTTAACTTTGCACAGCCATTTAATCAATATTACGATGCATAATAAAATTTTGATCCTCGATTTTGGTTCACAGTACACACAACTTATTGCCCGAAGAGTAAGGGAACTCAATGTTTACTGCGAAATTCATCCTTTTAATAATTATCCTACAATCGATAAGAGTATAAAAGGGGTAATCCTCTCGGGTAGCCCATTCTCGGTTCACGACCCAGAGGCTCCTAGCCTTGATTTATCGGGAATTAAGGGGAAGATACCCTTATTAGGAGTAGGTTTTGGTGCCCAAATGCTTGCACATGAATATGGTGGTAAAGTTTCGTCATCAAAGAATAGGGAGTATGGCCGTGTAATGCTCTCTATTGTTGATAGTACTTCGGCTCTATTTAAGGATATAAATCAAAACACACTGGCTTGGATGTCTCATAATGATACCATTATAAGTATTCCTTCAAACTTTAAAACACTTGCAAGTACTGAGAATATTGAGGTAGCCGCCTTTAAGGTAGAGAATGAGGACACGTTTGGCATTCAATTTCATCCTGAGGTTCATCATACAACTTTGGGTTTATCAATTCTTCAGAATTTTTTGGTAGACATATGCAAATGCAAACAGGATTGGACTCCTGCGGCGTTTGTAAAAGAGACAGTTGAGAATCTAAAAAAACAAATAGAAAATAATAAAGTTATACTTGGCCTATCGGGTGGTGTTGATAGTTCGGTTGCTGCCTTTCTACTTCATAAGGCCATTGGGAAAAATCTGAACTGTATTTTTGTTGATAATGGATTGCTTAGAAAAGATGAGTTTGACCAAGTACTTAACTCATACAAAACACTTGGATTAAATATTACTGCAATTGATGCAAAACAAAAGTTTTACACCGATCTAAAGGGCATTACTGACCCTGAACTAAAACGCAAAAGCATTGGAAAAAATTTTATTGAGGTTTTTGATGAAGTTGCTCAAAAAATTAAAGATGTTAAATGGCTTGCGCAGGGCACAATATACCCCGATGTTATTGAATCAGTATCGGTAAAAGGACCTTCAGTAGCAATAAAATCACATCATAACGTTGGTGGATTACCAGAGAAGATGAACCTCAAGATTGTTGAACCCCTCCGCTTTCTGTTTAAGGATGAGGTTCGTCTTGTGGGAACAGAATTAGGAATTCCAGATGCTATTCTTAACCGCCATCCATTTCCAGGACCTGGGCTTGGTATTAGGATATTGGGTGAGGTTACCGAAGAAAAGGTTAAACTTCTGCAAGAAGCAGACAGCATATACATAAATGGGCTTAAACGATACGATTTATATAATAAAATTTGGCAGGCAGGTGCTATTCTACTCCCTGTTCAAACTGTTGGAGTAAAGGATGATAAACGAACATACGAATTTGCAGTTGCCCTACGAGCCGTTACCTCTAAAGATGGTATGACCGCCGATTGGTACCATCTTCCCTATGAATTTATGGAAAAAATATCCAACGAAATAATTAACGGAGTTAAAGGAATAAACAGGGTGGTTTACGACATAAGCTCAAAGCCACCAGCAACAATTGAATGGGAATAGATACAAAACATTTCATTTCGGTTTGCGTTATATATATCGATTTGGGATACAGTTAATTTATCAAAAAAACAGAAATTCATGGTAAAGCGATTTATATCAAAAACGACCATAATCGTTGCTCTTTTAATATCATTTTCAAGTGCAAATATTTACAGTCAAAACACATCGAACCTCAGCATATATAAGCTAATTCGTTTCATTCAGTATGTATCATCAGAATATGTTGATACGGTTAGTTCTGAACGTATAGTTGATGATGCAATTATTGAGACTCTCAAAAAACTTGATCCGCACTCCGTTTATATCACCAAAGAGGATGTAAAAGCCATGAATGAGCCCCTTGAGGGTAATTTTGAGGGAATTGGCGTTGAATTTAATATACTAAATGATACCCTAATAGTGGTAAATCCAATTCCTGGTGGCCCCTCCGAGAGGGTTGGAATAATGGCTGGAGATAGAGTTATTGACGTTGACGGCAAAAATGTTGCTGGCATTGGACTTAAGAATAGCGATGTGTTTAAAATGCTTAGAGGCGATAAGGGCACACAGGTTACCGTTCAAATTATCCGAAGAAACTCAACAAAACTACTTGAGTTTAATATCATTAGGGATAAAATCCCAATCCATAGCCTGGATGCTTCATACATGATTGATGACAAAATTGGCTATATAAAACTTAATCGTTTTGCACTAACCACCGAAAGCGAATTCATTGAAGCTCTTTTGAAGCTTAAAGAGGAAAATATGCAGCACCTCATCCTCGATTTAAGAGGAAATGGTGGTGGATACTTGAATGCTTCCGTTGCTCTTGCCGACCATTTTCTGGAGGATAAGAAACTCATCGTTTACACAGAGGGAAGAAATTCACCCAAAACCGATTTTATTGCCACCACAAAGGGCGAACTACAAGAGGGACGACTTATTATCCTGATTGATGAGGGATCGGCCTCGGCAAGCGAAATTGTTGCTGGTGCAGTTCAGGACTGGGACAGGGGGATTATCATTGGTCGCAGATCGTTTGGTAAAGGGCTTGTTCAAAACCAACTTCCCCTACCCGATGGGTCAATGGTAAGGCTTACCGTAGCACGGTACCACACTCCAACCGGTAGGGTAATTCAAAAGCCATATGATCCCAAAGAACTCGAAAGTTACTACAGCGAGCTTACTCAACGGTACAACAATGGTGAGTTTTTTCATGCTGATAGCATAAATATTCCTGATTCCCTAAAGTATTTTACCTTAAATACCGGCAAGGTAGTTTACGGTGGAGGGGGCATAATGCCCGATATATTTATTCCCGTTGATACTAGCCACTACTCCGAATACTACGGAAAATTAATACGTAAAGGGATTATCAACCAATTTACACACACCTATATCGATAAGAATAGAAATAATTTGAAGCGTAATTATGGTTCTTTCGAAAAATTCAACAAGAATTTCACTGTAAATCAAAATATTATAGATGAATTGCTTACCTTTGCCGAAAATCAGGGATTAGAACCTGATTCTGATGGTTTCAATACATCAAAGGACGAGATCCTAATACAACTTAAAGCGCTAATTGCGCTAAATCAATTTTCAACCAACTATTATTTTCAAATTGTTAATCAGAACAACAAGGCCCTTCAGAAAGCCATCGATGTGCTAAATAGCTGGGACAGTTATAAGCACCTTGTAAAGGATTAAAAAAACAGGAATCTCCATTTTTTCATTCACCTATGACGATGCGGTTAAAGGATACCCAAAGGGGGTAAAGTTATCTAAACCAATGGCTCAGATAAGCCACTAAGTTTAGATAAGCGGTTGCATAATACTAGTAACATGGAATGTGGTAAAGCGGGGTTAAATTGTTCGCACACATTAAAATTTAAATGAATACAAATTCAGAGTTTTTACAGTTTGGGCTTAGCGAAGAAACGCTAAAAACCATTCTGGAAAAGGGATTCGAAGTCCCATCGCCAATCCAAAAATTGGCATTACCGGTTCTGCTTAATGAAACTTGCGATATTATTGGTCAAGCACAAACAGGTACCGGAAAAACCGCAGCATTCGGCTTACCAATCATCGAAGGACTAGCAAAAGGAAAAGACGGAAAAATAAATGCCATTATCCTAGTTCCCACCCGCGAACTTGCACTTCAGGTAACCGATGAGATTATCTCGTTTAAAGGTAACCGTAACATCAATATCATTACGGTGTACGGGGGTCAATCCATTTCTGAACAACAGCGCAGACTTAGAAGAGGTGCTGATGTTGTTGTTGGAACACCTGGGCGTGTACTCGATTTAATCAAAAGGAAAGATTTATTGCTCGATAACATTGCCTGGGCAGTATTAGATGAGGCAGACGAGATGCTTAACATGGGCTTTATTGAGGATATTGAATTGATTTTAAGCCATACGCCCAAAAGCAAGCGTATGCTCCTATTCTCTGCTACAATACCCGACAGAATTGTTAAGCTATCAAAGAAGTTTATGAGCGACCCTCGTATACTTACCGTAGGTAATCAACACAGTGCCACTAACCTAGCCGATCAAATTTACTTTGAAGTTAAGCGTGCCGATAAGTTTGATGCCCTTACCCGAATAATTGATATTGAACCCGAATTTTACGGTTTAGTATTTTGCAGAACAAGAGTGGATGTTGACGAATTGTCGTCGCGTTTATTGGAACGCGGATACTCCTGTGATGGACTTCACGGAGATATATCGCAGGCTCAGCGGGAAAAAACGCTTACAAAGTTTAGAAATAAGTTTATTAACATTCTAGTTGCAACCGATGTTGCTGCAAGAGGTATCGATATATCTGATTTAACCCACGTTATAAACTATAGCCTACCTCAGGATCCCGATTCATATATCCACCGAGTGGGCAGAACGGGCAGAGCAGGCAAAGAGGGAACAGCAATAACCTTTATCACCCCTGATGAGTACCGGAAATTTGTCTTTTTCCAGAAGACAATAAAATCGAATATACGAAAGGAGATACTCCCCGATGCGCAGGATATTATTGAGATGAAGAAAATGCGTATTAAGGATGAACTACAGGCAATAGTTGAAAGCGAAACATATGCTGATTATCTTGCTATGGCAGAAGGAATACTCGAGGTAAATAGTCCCGAGATTGCACTAGCATCACTGCTCCGTATGGCATTTAAAAACCAACTTGAAGAAAAGAGTTATCCCGAAATACGAACTTTTAATGTTGACAATACAGGAACAACGCGCCTTTTTATTGCCCTCGGAAAAAAGGATGGGATGAATCCCCGAAAGATATCCTCATTTATAAGAACGAAGGTTAAGATTTCCGACAATAAAATTGATGACATAGGTGTATACGAGGAGTTCTCATTTGTTACCGTTCCCTTTGCCGATGCAGAAACAATTCTCGATGCTTTCTCAAAAAAAGGACGAGACGGAAAAGCATTAATAACCAAAGCAAAAAAGCGATAGCCTTTAGTAACGATGAATAAAAAGACGCAATTTGTGGCAAAAACCCTCCATGGGTTGGAGGGTGTTTTGGCCAATGAATTAAAAGCAATTGGAGCCGAAAACGTTGAAGAACAACGAAGGATGGTAAACTTTACGGGCACAACCGAAATGCTTTACCGTGCCAATTTTCAGGTTCGAACTGCAACACGTATTTTGCTACCAATCCATACGTTTAAAGCAAAAGACGAAGAAGAGTTGTACAGTATTGCCAAAAAATTCGATTGGACTTCAATCATGGATTTGTCGCACAAATTTGCTGTTGACGCAACTGTAAACTCAAGTATTTTTACCCATTCACACTTCATGGCACTTAAATTAAAAGATGCTATTGTAGACCATTTCAGAGATAGATTTGGGAAACGTCCATTTGTAGATCCCAAAAATCCGCATATCCAAATCCATATCCATATAGCCGAACAGGATTGCACTATCCTGCTCGACTCATCGGGCGAATCATTACATAAAAGGGGTTACAGGCTTCATCAGGATGTTGCCCCGTTAAATGAGGTGCTTGCTGCAGGACTAATCATGCTTTCTGGATGGGATGGTACAACTCCGTTTATCGACCCACTGTGTGGGTCAGGAACCTTACTAATAGAAGCTGCGCTTATTGCCAAAGGCATGGCTCCTGGTATTTTCCGTAAGCAATTTGCTTTTGAAAACTGGCTCGACTTTGAGAAGGAAACCTTTGAAAAGGTATTTAACGATGAGAGCTATGAACGAGACATCGATCCTATTATTATTGGTGGAGATATTTCGAGAAGGGCTGTAGATTTTGCTCAGAGTAACTTAAAGGAAGCTGGGATCCAGAAATTGATATCAATAGAGAAACAGTCAATATTCGATTTCTTTCCTCCCGAGGGACAAGGTACAGTAATCACCAACCCACCCTATGGGGAGAGGCTAAAAAAAGACCAAATCACTACATTCTATAAGCAATTAGGAGACACATTTAAGCAAAGATACCAAGGATACAGCGTATGGGTACTAAGCGGAAATGGTGAAGCCCTAAAAAACTTCGGATTACATGCCTCAAATCCAACCACACTATTTAATGGTCCAATTGAATGCAAGTATCAGTGCTACAACATATACTCTGGCAGTAAAAAGGCAAAATATCAGAATAAATAATAATTCAATCTCTGATAACTAAATGCATATCCGCTCTTAAGAATACCAGAAGTTGAGAAGCCGTTCTTTTTAAGGCAATTATTGGTCTTTTTTGTTAGTTTTGAATTAAAAATTTATACATTTGTTATATGTATGAGTTATTGACAAAATTCTAACTATCATCTTGATGAGTTTATTCCTAGAGCAATGTTTTGAAAAAATGAACCAAGGCGAGGTGATTGTTGCTTATAAGGGCAATATCGATTCCAATCTGATTGCCAATACGCTAAGCATGGTTGAATTGAAACTCGAGAATTTCGATGTTCAAAACATCATTAAAAAGAAACTATACAACGTTCTAGTTGAAAGTTTACAAAACCTATACCATCATGTTGATACACCTTTAGACGAAGGAATAGATGATGAAACCAAATCGAACTTTGGAGTTTTCATTCTAAACAAGTTTGATAATGGGTTCAGAATATCTACAGGTAATTTTGTACATAAAGATAAAGTGGAAATAATTAAAGGAAAAATTGATAAGATTAACGCTCTTTCCGCCGAAGAGTTAAAAGAATTTTATAAATTTGTTCTTAATAATCAAAAGTTTTCTGAAAAAGGCGGTGGAGGACTTGGCCTAATTGATATGGCTAGAAAAACGGGTAATAAGTTACAATATAACTTCTTTGATTATAACAAAACATATTTATTTTTTAATTTGACTGTATTCATTAACTTTTGAAATAACATAAAATAAATTATAATACTATGGAATTGATAAGCATAGAAGGAACCCCAAAAACTCCAACTGTAAGCATGAACCCTCAAACAGGAGTAATTGAAATTAAAGGACGATCAATTCCCGAGATCTCCATTGAGTTCTACAAGCCAATTGTTGATTGGCTCGAGGAATACTCCAAGGGTACTGCTGCCAAAACAGTTGTTAATATTCATCTTGAATATTTCAACACCAGTTCTTCTAAATGCATCCTTGATGTATTTAAAAAATTAGAGGCACTTAAAAATAACGTGATTGTTAACTGGTACTACGAAGAGGATGATGAAGATATGCTTGAAGCAGGTGAGGATTACGAGTCAATTATCAAAGTCCCCTTCAAGATGATTCAGATTGTTGAATAAATAACAATTCACTATTTATTTAAAATCCAAGCAGATAAATATCTGTTTGGATTTTTTTGTTAAAAAAAATCCCCAATAAATTGGGGATTCATAAGAACTAGGTAAATCTGCTTCTGGTTATTTTTTTCCTTTAGGCTTTTGTAACTGCTGTTGCTGCTTAGTCATAGCAGCTAACTTTGCTTGAAACTTCGATTTTTTAACCGGTTTCTTAGCATGTTCGTTCAACTTTCGAAGAATAGCCTCATCGTCAACCGTTCTACGAATTATTAGCGTTTGGCTGAGTGTAATCACATTCGAAAGTAAGTAGTAATAGCTAAGACCAGCAGAGTGATTGTTAAATATTACTAGTAGCATTACGGGCATCATATAAAGCGTCATAAACTTCATGCCTGGCATACTAGCATTAGCATCGCCCATTTGGGCGGAGTTCATCCTGGATGTTAGGAAAAGTGATGCTGCCATAAGCAACGTAAATAAGCTTATATGATCGCCATACATTGGGATGCTGAACGGAAGGTCGATAATGGAATCATAGGTTGACAAATCCTCTGCCCACAGAAAACTTTTTTGCCTAAGCTCGAATGAAGCTGGAAAAAACCTAAACATTGCAATAAGGAATGGAAACTGAATAAGCATTGGCAGACATCCTCCCATTGGGCTAACCCCAACTTTTTTATAGAGAGCCATAGTGGTCTGCTGTTTCTTCATCGCATCCTCTTTTTTAGGATACTTTTTATTAATCTCATCTATTTGAGGCTTTAGTACCCTCATTTTTGCCTGACTCAGATACGATTTATAGGTAAGCGGAAAAAATACAAGCTTAATTATAATGGTAAGTAAGAAGATGATTAAACCATAACTTGCAATTTTATTATCTAGCAAATCGAATAGAAAGATAATAACATAACGGTTAATCCACTTAATTATCCAACCACCGAGTGGGACAACATCCTCAAAACCATATTCATATGCTTTTAGCGTATTAAAGTGGTTTGGGCCAAAGTACATCTTGAGGTTATGCTCATCGTTTGCTGCGTTATCGACTGGCAAAGCAATTCGCGATGAAAACTGCTTAATATTTAAGCCATCCTCAATTTTATTAGACTCAAGTTGAGCATTTAAAAAATTATCATCGGAAACTAAGAACGTTGAGAAAAATTGCTGTTTATATCCAATCCATGAGATACGTGTTTTAACATCTTCAGAGACAGAAGAGTTTCTGGCATTTAACTCCTCAAAATCGCCATTTGGAAGTTTGTAGGTTATTGTTGTATACTGTCCTTCTTTGTCAGGGCTCTTCTCAAACTGAGGCATAATAGCATTCCACACCAAATCGATTGAGCCTGGTGTTCCTGAAAACACCCTATCCATATTGGTAAATTTAACATCAAAATCAATCTGATATGACTCTGGATAGATTGTGTATATATAATCAATATAGGACGATTCCCCAGCGGCAAGCCTCATGGTTAAGGATTGGTGTGATTTGCCTACAGTACTTAATATTGTATCGGGACTTAATGCTTCAAAAAACAGATTATAAGTTTCAACATTTTTATTACTTGCCCAAAACTGAAATCCAAAAACATTGGCATCATTCCCTAATAAAACTAAGGGCTCCTGAGTATACGTTTTAAAACTCTTCAGTTCAGCAGAGTATACACTTCCTCCTAGCGTTGAGATCTTAATGCGCAAAAGATCATTCTCAAGAGTGATAAAACGCTCCTCGCCCGTAATTGCTTGGCTGTATAAAGAATTTTGTAAAGGGCTGCTTTCTGCCGTCAAGTGTTCCTCACTCTGCCTCTGCTCAACTTCTGCTGCCAATTTAACTTCTAACGCTTTTTGCTCTATTTGTCTTACTAAAGCTATTGAATCTCTTCTATACTTGGCTTCAGCTATCTCCTCTTGCGAAGGTTTATTAAAATAGCTAAACCCAATGAGAATTAAGAATATGACTACTAATCCAGTTACCGTATTTCTATCCATTACGTGTGTTTATTTGGTAATAATAATTTTGCAAAGTTAACTCTTATATGAGGGAAGTTGGTGTTAAAAAATTTTAAAAGCCCAATATGTAAATATTCCACTATTTTAAAAGCGATAAAGCAGCCTTTACAAAGGCCACGAAAAGTGGATGCGGATTTATTACGGTGCTCTTATATTCTGGATGAAACTGAACCCCAATAAACCATGGGTGCGATTCTAACTCCACTATTTCCACTAGGTCTGTATCGAGATTAATGCCTGTAGCAATCATTCCATGCTTCTTCAGGTCTTCGACATAATTGTTGTTCAACTCAAAGCGATGCCTATGTCTCTCCAAAATATCCTGCGTTTTATACGCCTCAAATGCTTTCGAACTTCTGTTTATTCTACAAGGGTACGCACCAAGCCTCATGGTTCCACCTTTGTCGGTTACCCCTTTTTGATCCTCCATTAAATCAATTACTGGATATGGGGTGCTTCTAACCATCTCTGTTGAGTTTGCATTTTTATATCCAAGCACATTACGCGCAAATTCTATTACAGCACATTGCATTCCAAGACATATACCAAGGAATGGAATATTTTGCTCACGTGCATATTTTGCTGCTAAGATTTTACCCTCAATTCCCCTATGTCCAAATCCTGGAGCAACCAGAATACCCTGTAAGTCATTAAGTGTTTCGGCAATATTATCAGCAACAATCTCTTCAGAATGAATAAAAACAAGATCAACCTTGCACTCATTTGAAACACCTGCATGGATTATTGCTTCCGTTATTGATTTGTAAGCATCGGGCAATTCAACATACTTGCCAATAAGCCCAATTTTTATATGCTTCTTTGGGTTTTTGAGCTTATTGATAAACTGCTTCCAGACTTTGAGTTCAGGAGCTTTGCCCATTGGCAAATTTAATTTACGAAGTACAAACTCATCAAGTTTCTCTTCCTGCATTAATAGAGGTACCTCGTATATGGTAGAGACATCAATGGATTCGACCACTGCCTCAAGCCCGACATTGCAGAAAAGGGCCACTTTTTTTCTTACATCTATTGTTAAGGGGTGCTCAGTACGTAAAACAAGCACATCAGGTTGAATACCATTCTCAAGCATAACCTTAACAGAATGCTGAGTGGGCTTTGTTTTCAGCTCCTTCGATGCAGATAAGTAGGGAACCAAAGTAAGGTGAATAAAAACTGAGTTTGTAGGACCCAATTCCCATTTTAGTTGACGAACTGCCTCAATGTAGGGTAGAGACTCAATATCGCCAACAGTACCTCCTATCTCTGTTATTACTACATCAAACTTATTCTTTGTTCCCAATAACTTTATTCGACGTTTTATTTCATCGGTTATGTGAGGAATAACCTGAACTGTTTTACCTAAGTACTCGCCCCTTCGTTCCTTGTTTATTACAGATTGATATATTCTGCCTGTAGTAACATTATTTGCTTGAGTAGTATAAACATTTAGGAATCGTTCATAATGTCCAAGGTCGAGGTCTGTTTCAGCCCCATCTTCGGTTACATAGCATTCACCATGCTCATATGGATTAAGCGTACCCGGATCAACATTAATGTATGGATCAAGTTTTTGTATTGTAACTGAGTAACCTTGGCTTTGGAGCAACTTTGCTAATGAGGCAGAAATGATACCTTTACCCAATGAGGAAGTTACCCCACCAGTTACAAAAACATACTTTGTATTGTGTGGCATGGTTATTTACTATTTGTGTAGAAAATGGGTTACTCCATACTGTCAATAAAGCGTATCTTCTCTTCAAGCATCTTCATTTCCTTACGCGTTTTCTCTATTTTACGCTCAACGTCTTTAATAAGTTGATCAGCATTCTTGCTCTTGGCAAAAAAACCAATGTTATTCTCCCACAGTACGATATCATTCTCGAGCTGTTTAAGCTGATTGAACAGTTTGTCGCGTTCAAAACGAATTTTATTCTCTCCCCTAGGATTGCCCTGTATTGAGTCAATTTTAGTTTTAAACTTGAGTAGTGTCTTGCGCGAATTATCAATATTTAAGCCTTCAAAATGCTTGTTTATTGCCTCTCTATAGTTTTTCTGTAACTCGTCTTTCTTCTTAATCGGCACAAAGCCTATTTCGGCCCAACGGCGCTGATAATCCTTAAGTACCTTTAGGCTCTCCTCAACACTAGTACTTACCTGAAAACTATTAATCTCCTCAATCAATTGTTCTTTGGCCTTCAGGTTATCCTCGTATTTGCTGTCAATTTTATCGAAATGCTGCGATTTACTTTCAAAGAAAAAATCGCAAGCTGCCCTAAACCTTTTCCAAACCTCATCGCTATGCTTACGTGGAACTGGGCCTATTTCTTTCCAGCGCTTCTGAAGTCCTATGAGTTCTTCTGTCGTTCTTTTCCATTCAGTACTCTCCTTTACCCCTTCTGCCTGAATGCAAAGTTCAATTTTCATCTGTAAGTTATTGGTCTGCTCCTCTCGAGTCTCCTGGTAAAATTCTCTTTTGCTATTAAAAAATGTATCACAAGCAGCACGGAATCTTTCGTAAATTTTATTATTATCCTTTTTGGGGGCAAAGCCTATGGTTTTCCATACTTTTTGCAGCTCAATCATCTCCTTTGAAAACTTATTCCAGTCCTTTGCATTAGTAATTACTTTTGCAGAAATCTCTTCAGCGCTTTCGCAAAGAGCTTTTTTAGCCTCAAGATTTGATTTTTGCTCCTCACGTAAATTTTCAAAGTGTGCTTGGTGCTTTTTATTAATCGTGGTGGTAACCTCCTTAAATCTCTCCCAAATTTCGGCTCGGTTCTCGTTCGGAGTTGGTCCAACCTCACGCCACTGATTATGTAACTTCTGCAATTTTTTAAATGCATTAACTACCGAAGGTTCAAGAAGTAATTCCTCCGCTTTTTCGCATAGCGAAATTTTTTCTTCTAAATTACGCTTAAGATCGAGATCTTTTAACTCTTCGTTTATCTTAACATAGTCGTAGAAGTTTTGAACGTGATGATGATATGTTTCCCAAAGATCGTTAAGACTAGCTTGTGGTACTAATCCAACCTCACGCCATTGCTTTTGTAATTCCCTGAAATTCTGGAATGTTTGGTTAACAGACTCATTCCCATTGATTAACTCCTTAATTTCCTCGATAATAGCCTGCTTCGCCTCAAGGTTTTTTACTTTCTGGCCTTCGAGTTCTCTGTTATATAAAGACTTTTTCTCTCTATATTGCTTCAGTAACTCCTTTATTTCTAACTCTACAAGATCTTCGGGAGCCTTATACTCCTCTATATTTTCTCCTGCATCAATCCACTCTTTCCGCCTACGTTCATTTTCAGCCTTATGCTTTTTATAAAAATTTATTTTTATACTCTCAATATCAGCACGAATACGATTAACTGGTTTTGTGTTTATAAGATCGGCTAATAAAATTGCCAATTCCTCCTTAGTTTTGTCCGAATAATCAACCTGCTGTTTTGGCTCACTATCTTTATCAATCTCTTCTTCTTCCTCCTCTTCCTCCTCTTCTTCCTCCACCACATCTTTGTCCTCAACAAAATCTTTTTCCTTACTTACCTCTTCTTCTCCCTTCAACTCTTCTTTGTCAGTACTTTTACTGTTGGCTTTAATCGATTCTTTCTCCGATTCTGAAGTTATTAATTCCTCATTTGCTGGCAAAGCATCATGTTGAGCCTCATCCTCTACTGCCTTGGATTCTTCCTGTTCTTTAGGCAAAGGTTGATTAACATTTTCACTGTCAGCACCCGTTAATTCTTCTTTTGATTCACTCGCCTCAAACTTGTTTTGGGGGTCGTTAGAGCTATTGGTAGGGTTACTCGTAGCTTCGGCTTCACCGAACTGATCATTACTGATCGGATCCTTCTGGTCTTTAATTTCCATGATAAGAGTTTTAACTATCTTTTAGTCAACTAATAAAAAGATTTGAAAAATTCTTCATTTTTCAACCCACGAAAATAGATAATATGTGCTAATACTCAAAGTTTTTTGATGAAAATCAATGGTTCAAGCAAGGAATTGATCTTTAGTTCAAGAGATAAGACTTTGGCTAATAGAAAATAAAAATGCTCAGATTTTTATAAACTGAGCATTTAAGGCAATAAAAGCATAAACTCTAGTTAACTGCTATATTGCGTGGAGGCTTAACTTTTGCTTCTTCACTTTTAGAGAGGCTAATGGTTAAAATACCATTCTTATATTCAGCATCAACCTTTTCGGTATCAACAGTTTTCCCCAATGTAAACGAACGAC
Organism: Bacteroidales bacterium; assembly: GCA_028680705.1. Lineage (GTDB taxonomy): Bacteria > Bacteroidota > Bacteroidia > Bacteroidales > Tenuifilaceae > Perlabentimonas. The sequence continues at coordinate 15,702 of JAQUJY010000002.1, read as the reverse complement.
TAAAATCACATTTAGTAAACTCGTTTAAAAGATACTTGATCTGGTTTTGCTCATCAGCCGCATTTGCAGAAATAGTTAGAACCTCCTTTTCAATATTGATAGAAAACTCATCCTTACTAAAACCCGGAGCGATGAGTTGAATTTTATATGCATCTAGTTCCTCAATGATATTTACTGCTGGGATATTCTTGCAATCGGCAGCATACCTATCAACTGCATGGGCAAATCTTTTTGCAAAGTCCCCATACTCTCCCCTGTTTTGACTTGTTTTCAATGCGCTTGGGCGCGAAATGTTAAGTAGTGTCATGGTAAATTATTTTTTAGTTGTTAATATATTATGTTTTACTTCAATAACTCATAAAAACTATACCAAGCAGTCATGTGTGCCACAATGGCATTGAGGCATTTGAGTGCAAGCCAAAATGGCATAATGCAATTAAACTATCAGAAATCAATAAAGCTTTGTGGTGATATACAATTTTCTTTTAGCTTTGCGTTCTTAATAGAGAATTCATAAAGGTTTCTTTGTTAGAGTAAAAAACAGTTAATTTTAAAGGACAATTCCATTGCGCAATCTTTTACAGTCAATAAAGCTTATCGTAACTCTTATATTAACAGTATTATACATTAATGCTTTTGGGCAAAACGTTTGTGTAATCAAAGGTAAGATTACTGATACAGAAGGGCATCCAATCCCATTTGTTAACGTAACGGTTGAGGGAACCAATTGGGGAGTGGCAGGCGATGTCAAAGGGATGTACTCAGTTAAAGTAGAGGCTGATGACTCGACCGCGCTATCCTTTTCTGCAATAGGATATAGCCCAGTTACCCTGAGAATTCGCACTAAGGGAAAAACTATTCTTGAGCAAAACATTGAGCTAACTGAATCTTCCAGTGCCCTTGATGAGATTCAAATTACAACATCGCATCGCCGTTTTGGCAATATCGAGAGGATTAACCACAAAGACATTGAATTTCTTCCTGATGCTTCTGGTAATTTTGAGTCGATTCTAAAATCGCTACCGGGCGTTTCCTCGTCCAACGAGTTGAGTTCCCAGTATTCTGTGAGAGGTGGAAACTTTGATGAAAATTTAGTTTATGTAAATGATGTTGAAATATACAGACCCTTCCTCATCCGTTCGGGTCAGCAAGAGGGACTAAGCTTTATTAACTCTGATATGGTTGATGGAGTTGAGTTTTCAGCCGGAGGCTTCAATGCTGAATATGGTGATAAGATGTCGTCGGTATTAAACATTAAGTACAGGCAACCCACTGAGAATAGAGCAAGAGCAGAGGTTAGTCTGCTTGGAGCAAACGGACTTATTGAGGGTATAGGTAAGAACAAAAATTTTAGCCATTTAACGGGTGTACGATACAAAACTTCAAAGTACATGCTAACATCACTGGATGAAGGTGGTGATTACACGCCAGTTTTCATCGATATTCAATCGAACCTAGCCTACCGATTCTCACCAAAGTTTAAGCTTAGTTTTTTGGGTAATCTATCATCCAACAACTACCAATTTGCCCCCAATGTAAGGGAAACACGCTTTGGATCGTTTACCAATGCACTTCAGCTTAAAGTATTTTACGAAGGACAAGAGGTTAATAGTTTTAGCACAATACAAGGTGCAGCCACTGCAGAATATAGACCAACAGAGCAAAGTATGCTAAAGCTAATCGGAAGCGTTTACTCTGCAACCGAAGCTGAAACATTTGATATCCGGGGACAATACCTTTTAAATGAGCTTGATAACACCTTGGGATCAACAACGTATGGAGATAGTTCAATAAACGTTGGAGTTGGTGGATTTCTGAACCATGCACGGAACTTTCTTTATGCCAACTTTTACCGGGTTGAACATCTTGGTTCTAATATTACCCAAAAAAACACAACCAAATGGGGCGTCAGATATCAGTACGAAAGTATTGAGGACATGATTAGCGAATGGGATTTAATAGACTCATCGGACTATGCAGTTCCATACAATGGCGAGAACTTACAATTATCCTACTCACTAAGGTCATCGAACACGTTAGCATCACATAGAGTTAACGGATTTCTGCAAAATAGCAATAAGAAGAACTTTGCTATTGGTGAACTAACTACAACTGCAGGACTTAGGTTTACGTACTGGAGTTTTAACAATCAGCTAATCATTAGCCCGCGCGCTACCATAATGTTTAAACCCGATTGGCGCCGTGATATTGCATTCCACATATCGGGAGGGTTCTACCATCAACCTCCAACCTACAAGGAGTTAAGGCTACCAAACGGCGAAATTAATCATCAAATTAAAGCACAGGAATCCATTCACGCAGTATTAGGAATGGAATACCTTTTCCAAGCATGGAATAGGCCTTTTAGGTTTCAAACAGAGCTTTACTATAAGCATTTAGATAATCTAATTCCCTATAAAGTTGATAATGTTCGAATTCTGTACGCAGGAGAGAATATTGCCAAAGGGTATGTTCAAGGCATCGACTTTAAGGTTAACGGTGAATTTGTTAAAGGGGCGGAATCGTGGGCCAGCCTATCGCTCATGAAAACCTACGAAGATATTCAAGGTGATAGCTTTGAGGAAGACGGGCAAACTATTTACCCTGGATACTACCCACGCCCAACTGACCAAAGGTTTAGCGTTGGGATATTCTTCCAAGATTTTGTTCCGGGCAATCCAAGCTATAAAGTACACCTTACAGGCTTTTATGGCTCAGGACTGCCTTTCAACTCTCCCCGTTCCGAAAGATATGATATTGTTGCGCGTATGCCCTCTTACAAAAGGGTTGATATTGGGTTTACAAAGATTTTTAAGGATGAGACAGTTAAGGCAGGCAAACTCTTAAAAGACAAATCTTGGATAAAAGGTTTATGGGTTGGTGTTGAGGTCTTTAATCTCTTCGATTTTAAAAACACCATATCTTACCTATGGGTACAAACCGTATCAAACCAGAGCAATGAATCGGGTAATTATGCTGTGCCAAACTACCTTACCTCGCGAAGGATTAATGTAAAGTTATCGATGAAATTCTAGATAGTCAAATTTATATACTCGAAGCATTCTAGAACCACAGTATTTGCTATATTGCATGACGTTTAATTGCTAACTATTTGTTTATATCCTTTACATGATTGCTCACATTATAGTCCAAAACAGTCTGGCATCGTTTAACGTTACAAGCAACACAGATTGCTTTGCTACAGGGGTAATCATTACCTTTCTCCTATTAACAATTATCTTTACATGCCTACTCGTTCATCTTCGTAAAAAAGATAAACGTAAAATCATTGAATTAAAGCAAAGATTTCTGGTTTCGCAGCTAAATCCTCATTTTATCTTCAACTCATTAACCGCAATACAAAGTTATATATTTAGAAACGAACCCTATGAAGCTGGCAAATATCTTGCAAATTTCTCGAAACTCATTAGGCTATTCCTCGAAAACTCAAGACATAAACTGATATCAATTGGCAAAGAGAAGGAGACCCTCAACTATTATTTGGGTCTTCAAGCATTTAGATTCGATGGAAAGTTTGAATATAGCATAAGCGTTAACTCAAATATTGACGAGGAACACGTTCAAATTCCGCCCATGCTTGCCCAGCCATTTATTGAAAACTCCATTGAACATGGCATTATCCATTTGGGACATAAAGGCAAGATTGATATTCGCTACATCCTAAAGAATAATAATCTGATTATTGAAATAGAGGATAATGGCATTGGTATAAATAGCCCCAAAGATGCTAAAAACAAAAAGTGGCAAAAACATAAATCATTAGCCACTGTAATAACCCAAGAAAGGCTGAATAACCTAAAAAGAATTTATGGTAAAACTATAAAAATGGAGATTATAGATCTCGCCTCGCAAAAAAACTCCCAGAAACAGGGAACACTAATAAGGTTTAACATGCCACAAATTGTAAAATAGCAAAAGTATGATTTCCGCCATTATTATTGATGATGAAAAACTTGCCAGAGAAGCACTTGCCAACATGCTGAAAATATTTTGTCATGATGTTGATTTAATTGGGGAAGCCGATGGTGTTGAAACTGGCATAGAGATAATAAACAGGCTCGAACCCGATGTCGTTTTTCTAGACATTCAAATGCCCGACGGAAGCGGGTTTGACCTATTAAAAGAGTTTTCATCCATTAACTTCAAATTTGTTTTTATTACCGCATATCAGGAGTATGCTATTCAGGCCTTCAAATTTAGTGCAATTGATTACATTCTGAAGCCGATAGATCCTGCCGATCTTGTTGCTGCTGTTGAAAAATTACACGAATCAGTTCTCAATGAGGATACCAATAAAAAATTTCACGCTTTTATTGAAAATATTCAGTGGCACGAAAAAAATCCGCAAAAAATTGTCCTAAAAACATTCGATACCGTTATTGTCTCTGAGAAAGAATCGATTATCAGATGTGAATCGGAGAATAACTACACCATGTTTTACTTTACTGATAAGCCAAAAGTTTTAGTGTCGAAAACACTTAAAGAATTTGATGATCTCCTGTCGTCTTCTGGTTTTTTTAGGGTTCATCAGTCTCACTTAGTTAATCTTAGCTACGTGGATAAATATAACCGTTTTCCCGAGAGCCATGTAATACTTACCCAAGGCCAAAAAATCCCTGTATCAGTTAGAAAAAGAGAACTGCTAGTAAAACTACTCAAACAAAGAACAAATTACTAAACCACAATAGCTTAGCGCAGTTTTAACATCTTAAATTAAGCAACAAATTTTGCTAGATTTTAAAATCAACAAATTTAAGTACCTTTACTTATAATCTGTATTTATAAAACCTTGGGTATGAGGAGACTAATTTTTATATTATTGTCAATTGGTGTTTTTCTGACCGTATATACTATATCTACTTATGCCATTGATAAGCATATCAAACTGCCAAAGGAAGAATACAGGCTAATTGATTCACTAAACAACCTTTCCTACCAAAACAGACGCCACAACCCAAGACTCTCACTCGAATATGCATTAGAAGCCTATAAGTTAGCCACTGCCCAAGGCAATGAAAAAGGGTTAGGGTTTGCCATTCACAACATGGGTACGGCAAAATCATTGCTTGGTAATTACGACAAGGGGTTAGAAGATTTAATTGCAGCATCAATTATCAGAGAGGGAATTGACGATTTTGATGGTCTAGTCTCAACCTATAACAACATTGGATATGTTTTCTTTGAGATGGGCAATAATGAAAAGGCGCTTGATTTCTACGAAAAAGCACTTGATATTCAGAAAGAAATTGGAAAAACAAAGGACGTTGGCATTATACTTAATAATATTGGATATCTACATTATCATAAACAAAACTTTGAACAAGCTCTTAGCTTCTTTCACCAAGCTCTGGAGGTGAATATAATCGATAAAGACGAAAGGGGGATTGCTGCAAGTAAAAGCAATATTGGTAATATTTATCGAAATATTGGCGAGTTCCGCAAAGGACTAAACAATCACCTCGAAGCACTTGAATTAGCACAAAAGCACAACGATAAACTTGGAATTATTGGTATTTTCAAACAAATATCTGAGGATTATATTCGGCTTAACAAACTAGATAGTGCATTAATTTATGCTCAGAAAAGTTTTGATTTAGCAAGAGATACCGAATTAAAAGTTGAAGAAAAGAATGCTATCGAAGTAATTACTAAAATTTATGAACAGACTGGAAATTACGTGCAATTAGTAAAATACTACAAACTACTTAATACTCTAAAAGATAGTATATATAAAACTGAAAAAGCAGATGTATTAAGTCGTGCCCAGGTACTCCATGAACTAGAACAACAAACTAAAGAGAACGAGTTCTTAGTAAAAGAACAACAAATAAATTCCCAAAGAATAAGAATGCCCTATTACCTACTTGTATTAGCAGGAGTATTGATAGCGATTACCATTGGGTTTGCAGTTTTCATTGTTTTTGCCACTACAAAAGTTAAACATGCCAATAAAACCCTAATTCAAAAAAACCAGGAAATTTATTCGCAAAATGAGACCATACAGAGCAAGGCTAAAACGCTTGATGAGAAAAACAACGAACTTAAAAGCATTAACCAAATAAAGGATAAGCTTATCTCTGTTATAGCTCACGACCTAAAAAACCCATTCAATAGTATTTCGGGATATTCAGAAGTTATCATTTCTGAATTTAATTCTTACTCCGAAAGTGAACTCCTCACCTTCCTACGCATTATCCACGATAGTGCTACCAAAGGGAATATGCTTTTAGATAACCTATTGCAATGGTCTAGGTTACAAACCAAAACGCTGCAATTTGCTCCCGAGGAGCAAAGCCTTTACAAACTTGTTGTGGATGAACTCTTTTTTGTTCAGCATATTGCAAATGAGAAAGATATTACCATCAGCACAAATATCGATGAAAACCTTTCTGTTTTTGCTGATGCAAATATGCTGAAAACGGTTATCCGAAACTTGGTCTCAAACTCAATCAAATTTACACACAGCAAAGGATCAGTTAATATATCTGGTCAGGCAAACAGAAACACTGCAATAATAGAGGTATGCGATTCAGGAGTTGGCATTGAACAAAAAGTGATGGACAAACTCTTTAGCGGGCAATCAGGAGTTACCACTCCAGGCGTTAGAGGCGAGGAAGGAACAGGGCTTGGTTTAATGATTTGTAAAGATTTTATCGATATGCATAAAGGTAGAATTTGGGCTGAAAGCCAATTGGGAAAGGGTACATCGATATTTGTTGAATTACCTAATAAAACGGAATATCCACATAGTTAAAATTCAGTGAACTACTCTACCCTAAAGAGAATCCCCCCTTATTGCCCCCTAATTCTAGGTGAGTTCTATTTTCTTTTGCTTACTTTACTTAACGTTCCCTCTGGATTTACGAACAGTTCGCATATGCCAAGAACCCAATATGTTACTTAACATACAGGCTTTTAAGCAGTAACTATTTGAAATGTGAAAAACTTAATTTATGATTGTAAACGAATAAAATTACCCCATTTTTTTGTAAGTATTTATATATCAACACTAAATTATTTATAACTATGATGACAGCAAAGGATTATATGGTTCGTGAGAATAAGTATGGTGCACATAACTATGAACCACTTCCAGTAGTACTAGAAAAAGGAGAAGGCATTTACGTTTGGGATGTGGCTGGCAAAAAATATTTTGATTTTCTTTCAGCTTATTCTGCAGTAAATCAAGGGCACTGCCATCCGAAAATTGTAGATGCTATGGTTGACCAAGCCAAAAAGCTTACGTTAACCTCAAGAGCATTCTTCAATAACGTGCTTGGCGAGTACGAAGAATATATAACAAAACTATTTGGGTACGATAAGGTATTACCAATGAACACTGGTGCCGAGGCAGTAGAAACAGCTATTAAGCTTAGCCGCAAGTGGGGATATCAGAAAAAAAAGGTTAAGGATGGTGAAGCCAAAATAATTGTTTGCCAAGATAACTTCCATGGTCGAACTACCACTATCGTGTCAATTAGTACCGATCCTGAGGCCAAAGCCGATTACGGGCCATATACTCCAGGCTTTATCACAATCCCTTACAACGATATTCCTGCATTGGAGAAAGCGCTTGAAGACAAAAATGTGGTGAGTTTCCTTCTTGAACCCATCCAGGGTGAGGCAGGTGTTTTTGTTCCCGATGAAGGCTACCTAAAAAAGGCATCAGAACTATGTAAAAAGAACAACGTTCTGTTCATGGCCGACGAGGTTCAAACGGGTATTGCCCGCACAGGTAAAATGCTGGCTTGCGACTACGAAAACGTACGCCCCGATATCCTAATCCTTGGGAAAGCAATTTCTGGTGGGGTATTCCCTGTTTCGGCAGTATTATCAGATGATGATATTATGCTTTGCATTCAGCCAGGTCAGCATGGTTCTACCTTTGGAGGTAACCCCATTGCAGGTAAAGTAGCCATTGCTGCTCTTGAGGTAGTTAAGAATGAAAAATTAGCCGAGAACGCTGAGCGACTTGGTAAAATATTCCGCGAGGAATTCCGAAACATCAAAAGCGACATGATTACACAGGTTAGAGGAAAAGGGTTGCTTAATGCTGTGGTAATTCACAACCAACCAGGCAAAACTGCTTTGGATGTATGTATTGCTATGGCAGAGAATGGTGTTTTGGCAAAACCAACACATGGTAACATTATCCGCTTTGCTCCTCCTTTGGTGATTACCGAAGAGCAACTTCGTGAGGCTATGAATAAAATAAAAGAGGTTTTCAAGAAGTTTGAATAATCCATTACTTTAGAATACTGAGCCGTTCCCATTTGTGGAACGGCTTTTTTGTTGAAACTTAAATCTATTCCATATAACTAAAAACTCTCACAGTTTTAAACCAACTTACATTATCAACATCCAATGGGTTATTGAACAAAAATTATTTAACTATGAGGATAAAACTAATCTACCTAACTATGCTTCTTGCCTTTTTAAGCGCATGTAAAACACAAACTGAACAAAAAAAACCTGCTTTGGATATAAGCAACATGGATCTGTCTGTTAACCCTGGCGAAGATTTCTACTCGTACGCAAACGGTACTTGGATTAAAAACACAATTATTCCAGAGGATAAGTCACGATACGGGTCATTTGATATTCTGCAGGAGGAAAACAATACTATTCTAAAGGATATTTTTGAAAAAGCTGCTAACAAAACGAATGTAGTAAAAGGGAGTAGTTGGCAAAAAGTTGGAGATTTCTTTTCCTCAGGAATGGATACCGAAGCCATAGAACTTAAGGGGATCGATCCAATTAGGGAGGAGTTAGAGCAAATATCAGCCATATCAACAACTGATGAGCTACTGAACCTTATAGCCCAATTCCACAGCAATAGGATATCACCACTATTTAACGTTTATGCCTCACAGGACAGAAAAAATACAACAAAAATTGTTGTTAACCTTAGTCAAGGTGGACTTGGGCTACCCGATCGCGATTACTATACCGCAGATGACAACAAGTCGAAAGAACTTCGCAATAAATATCAACAGCACCTTAAGCAAACTTTCAATCTTTTAGGTTACGATGAAGAGTTGGCTAAACAAAGTGCTGCCGAAGTAATGGAAATTGAGACCAGACTTGCCAGCGCATCATTCACTAGGGTTGAGCGACGCGACCCGAATAGAACCTATAATAAGGTAAGCATTCAGGAAATGCAGCTAACCAGCCCCCTATTCAATTGGCCAAACTACTTCACAAGCATTGGTATTGAAATACCAAGCGAATTTGTAATAGATAACCCGAAATTCTTTGGCGAAGTATCAAAAATGCTATCAGAAACGCCCCTCGATAGCTGGAAATCGTACCTTACCTGGAATGTGGTTAATAGACTCTCGTCCTTCCTTAGCTCGTCATTTGTTGATCAGCAATTCAATTTCTACGGAAAAGTACTATCGGGTAGCGAAGTGAACAAACCAAGATGGGAAAGAGTTGCAGGTGCAGCAAACATGGCCATTGGCGAACTGGTTGGCCAAACATACGTAGAAGAAAACTTCTCACCTGAGGCTAAAAATAAGATGGTTGAACTTGTCTCAAACCTTAAAGCAGTTTATCGCAGTAGGATGCAGGATTTGGAATGGATGAGCGAAACTACCAAGAAAAGGGCTATTGCCAAGCTTGACGCAATGAATGTGAAGGTTGGATACCCCGATAAATGGAAAGATTATTCTGATTACGAGGTTACCCCAAATTGCTATGCAACAAATATTAAGAATGCCCTAAATTTTGGGTTTATACAGAATATGGACAAATTGGGCAAACCCGTTGATAGAACCGAATGGTTTATGACCCCACAAACGGTAAACGCATACTATAGCCCAACGATGAACGAGATAGTTTTCCCCGCTGCAATCCTGCAGCCCCCATTCTTTAATCTTTATGCCGACGATGCCGTTAACTATGGTGCTATTGGAGTGGTTATTGGTCACGAAATGACCCACGGGTTTGACGATCAAGGCAGAAAATATAATAAGGATGGGAATCTTGAAGAATGGTGGGAGCCTGAGGATTCCGACAAATTTAATGAACTCACACAAACCATTATCGACCAATACGAAGCCTTTGTTGCCATAGACGATATGCACCTAAACGGAAGCCTAACCCTTGGCGAAAATATTGCTGATTATGGTGGATTAACCATTTCGTACCACGCACTACAAAAGTCGTTTGAGACAAATGGCCGCACTGAGAATATCGATAATTTTACCCCCGAGCAAAGATTCTTCCTATCGTACGCAAATGTATGGCGTCAGATTATACGTGATCAGGAACTTATACGCAGGGTTAAGGATGATCCACACTCACCTGGTAAGTTTAGGGTAAACGGTGCGCTATTTAATATTAACGAGTTTTACCAAGCATTCAATATTAAAGAAACCGATGCATTGTATAGAGTCCCTGAGGTAAGACCAACAATTTGGTAATTGGCAAGTAGCCCATTGAAACACAAAACAAGGCTCTACTAACTCTGTTCGTAGAGCCTTGTTTCGTTTATCTCAGATATCACTTGATCTTCGCTACTGGTAGGGATTCTGCAGGTATTTCCAATACAAAGTTTTATCATATTATCGTTTGCTGTGTATTTTGACACGGGTATTTCAGACTTTATATTTTTTAAGAATGGCAGCACATTGGGCCTATGAGTAGCTGCCATAACCCTGCTGAGCATTAACTCCCCTTTATCACCACCCGAAAAAACCTGAGCAGAACCCAACTCGAAATTCAGGAGTAAACCTGCCCACTTGTAAATATAAGGGCCACCATGTTCAACCTGTCCGCTAATGTTAGCCCCCATCTGCTTTGCCATATCACCATAAATATCGTTTAAAAAGTACGCACTTAGCGTTAGCAAATTGTGCCCCATTACTGCTCCTGACGAGGGAATAACACCATCCCTCAGCTCCATTTTCCGAACGATGGTATCGCCATACTTTATATTAGTGTAGTAGAACATACCTGATTTTTCGCAGTAAAAATGAACAATCACATAATCTGTAAAAGTCTTTGCTTTTAGCATCCAACTCTCATTATAGGTAGCCCGATAAAGGAGAATATAGGCATCAATCAGAAAAGCGTAATCATCGAGGAATGCTGCAACAGACACCTTCCCCTTACAGTAAACTCTGCTCAATGAGCCATTATCATTTACCAGATGCTTTTCGATAAACGCTGCTGTTTGAATAGCTAGATCTAAAAAGATTTGATCTTTAAAAATGGTGTATGCATCAACAAAGCCTTTGATGGTAAGGGCATTCCACGACAGGAGTTGCTTGTCATCAGTAGAAGGTCTAACCCTTGAATTGCGGTATTTGAGCATAATCTGCTTCAGTTGGGCCTGCTTCTGAATAGCATGCTCTAAATCAACTCCAAAAACACATGCTGCCTCCTTGGGGGTTGAGGCTGATCTGAGTACGTTTCGCCCATCAAGGTTGCCTGAGGCAGAAACCCCGTATAAAACTGAGAACATCTCAGAATCCTCGGTAAGGATTTCATCTACCTCATCCTTTAAAAAAGTATAAAAGCGACCCTCCTCCCCTTCACTATCAGCATCAATGGCGCTGTAAAAACCTCCCTGGGGCGACATCATTTCACGTTTTAAAAAGTCAACCGTTTGGTAAACAATATCCTTGAAACTATCATCGTTAAAGTATTTATAAGCATGGGCGAATAGGCTCACCATCTGAGCATTATCGTATAGCATCTTCTCGAAATGAGGAACATGCCACATCTCATCGACACTGTAACGAAAAAACCCTCCACCTAGATGATCGTAGATACCCCCCTGTGATATTTTGCGCAGGGTAAACGCTACGTGATTACGCACATCGGTATCATTATATGACCAAGCATAATCCATAAGAAACCTTAACGACTCGGGCATGGAGAATTTAGGAGCACCTCTTAACCCACCATACCTATCGTCGAAGTGTTTTTGCCAATTGGCAATAAGTGCCAAAAGAGTATCGGTATATGACAGTTTTAACTCTGACCTTTTCGTAATAATCTCGGCTCGCGATATGCCCTGCATTAGCTCATCTGCTACTTGATTGACCCTTTTTGGCTCTGACATCCAAGTAAAATGCAAACTCTTAAGTATATCAAGCCAGGGTTCGGCAGGAAAATAGGTTCCGCCATAAACCGGTCGACCATCGGGCATTGCAAAACAGTTTAAAGGCCATCCACCAGAGCGGGTGATTATCTGTACAGCATTCATATAAATTTGGTCAACATCCGGACGCTCCTCTCTATCGACCTTAACGCAAACGTAATGGCTATTCATAAATTCAGCTACCTGAACATTTGAAAAGGCTTCGCGCTCCATAACATGGCACCAATGGCAGCTGCTATAGCCAACGCTAATAAGCATTAACTTATTCTCTTGTCTTGCCTTTTCAAAAGCCTCATCGCCCCAAGGATACCAATCGACAGGATTGGTAGCATGCTGAAGCAAGTAAGGACTCGACTCTTTTGATAGACGGTTCAGGGGTTGTGACATACTGATAAGTGTATTACATTTTTTGTTTTAATTCTCTATTTTAACAAAATGGTACTGTATTTGTTGAAAACAATAGAAATTATTCAAGCATTAAGAATAATCTTTTATACTTTTGGGTGGCAAAATAGAAGAAGGATTGATATTTACTTACAAGGTTCAAACTAAATACACAGTAGGAATGAGAAATATTGTTTTTACGCTAATAGCACTATTGGGAATTACGGTAAGCGCATGTGCACAAAATAAGCAAGCCTATAGAATTGAGGTTAATCTAAGCGATTTAAAGGATACAACCCTACTTTTAGGATACCATTTTGGTGAAAAAAAGTTTATTGCTGATACAGCTCAACTAGATTCGCAAGGGAAAGCCGTTTTTATGGGCGACACATTACTCCCTGGTGGAATGTATATTGTTGTGCTCCCACAGCGCTCCTATTTTGATATACTTGTTGGAGATAACCAGAACTTTAGCCTTTCAACATCTGCCTCCAATTCACTTGAAGATTTAACCTTTACCGGCTCTTCAGAAAACACAGCCTTTGCAAACTACCAGCGTTTTATGGGCAAAAAGCAAGAACAGATGAACCAGCTGCGTACCCAAATCCAGCAGAACGAAGGCAATGCCGAAAAGGAAAAAGAGATAACCGAAGAAATAAAAAAACTTGATAAGGAGGTTAACACCTATTGGGATAAAATTATAAAAGAAAACCCTAACACACTCTTTGCCAATATCATAAAGTCGTTAAAACCCATTGAGTTTCCAGAGTTTGAAATACCCGAAGACGCATCAAACGCAGATTCACTGAGGTGGGTTCTGAGCTATCAGTACAATCAGAATCACTTTTTTGATAATATTGAACTTACCGACAGCAGGTTTATTCGCACTCCATTCTTCCAGAGCCGAATTGACGCCTATTTTGATAAAACCCTCCTTCCCATCCCCGACACGATTATTGCCTATGCCGATAAGCTAATTGACCAGGTTAGGGATAATCAGGAGATGTTTCAATACATCATTTCGCACCTATTCTCAAAATACCAAAACTCTGCCATTATGGGCATGGATGCAGTATTTGTACATCTAGCTGAAGAATACTACCTGTCGGGCGAGATGAAGAACATCAGCGAAAGCCTAAAACAGAAAATTGCGGAAAGGGTTGCCGACCTGAAACCAAACCTTATTGGACAAATTGCACCAAATGTTTCCATGCGCGATTCCAATAATAAGCTTCGCGAGTTACATGCTGTGGAAGCTAAAGTGACCATTATATATTTTTGGGAGCCAAGCTGTAGCCATTGTAAAAAGGTTACACCCGAACTCAGAAAACTGAGCAACAAATATAAGGATAAAGGGATTAGCGTTTTTGCAGTTTACACCCAAGGGGAGCAAGAGAGATGGATGGACTACATAAAAGAAAAGGAGATAACAAACTGGATTAATGTTTGGGATCCGTATCGCTCTACCAATTACCACAAACTATACGATATCTATAGCACCCCAATTCTTTACATACTCGATAAGGATAAACGAATAATTGCAAAACGAATAGGGATTGAATCGCTGGAAAGATTTATTGAGGAAGAGCTGAAAGACTAAAATCTGGAAACAATAATCTAATATCGTTTAGCTGGTTATTGGCCATAACCACAAACCTTTCAACTTACCCCCTTACCTCTATAACCTTTCTACATCCCTATTGCGATTTACTCCAATGAACATCAACTATAAGCTATATCCATAATCTCAAAAACACGATTTTCCTTGGCAAGTTTTAAGATAGCCTTATCCCCAACTTTCTTGTTTATTAGAATTTGGGCTAAGGGTGATAAAAACGATATTTTCCCTTTGGAAACATTTGCCTCATCAACACCTACTATTTGAAAAGTTTGAATAGTATTAGATACTTTAATCCTAAGGGTAACCAACGCTCCAAACATTACTTCATTTTGTGGCTGCTCGCTCAGGTCAACTATTTTGGCTTCAGCAATTCTACTGTTCAACAGCTGTAGTTTAGCATTAATATGATTCTGCGCTATTCGCCTCTCTTTCTCGCTAGTGCTGCTTACGTTGTCCCTCTCCTCTGTTAGTCTCTCCCTTTCGTCCAATAGTTCATCCATACCCACTTGGGTAACATAGTTTGTTACTCCTTCGGGCAAATGAGCCCTAGGGGGTACTAAGGGAATCTCCTCCTGGTCATCTTCTTTTATAAATCCTCTGCTCATGGTTTAAGGTTATCGTTTTCAGTCCATCATAAAGCTACATCTAAAAGCATCATTACTGCAAAGCCTAGCATTGCGCCAATGGTAGATAAATCCGTTTCGTTTCCGGTTTGCGATTCAGGAATTAACTCCTCAACTACCACAAAAATCATTGCCCCTGCAGCAAACGAAAGTGCATAAGGTAATAAGGGGGTTATTGTTAACACTAAATATGCTCCTATCACACCGGATATTGGCTCAACAATTCCAGATAGTTGACCATAATTAAACGCTTTTAGCCTCGAGAAACCCTCCCTTCGTAAAGGGATTGAAACAGCGGCACCCTCAGGAAAGTTTTGCAATCCTATTCCAATTGCCAGAGCAACAGCCCCTGCAAGCACGCCCGTATCTGGGTTATTTGCCAATGCACCAAATGCAACCCCAACAGCTAACCCTTCTGGTATATTGTGTAAGGTAATTGCAAGCACAAGCAATACGCTTCTTTGCCATGATGTTTTAATGCCCTCTGCCTTATCTGTTGATAAACCCATATGTAAATGAGGTAGTATTTTATCAGCCAAAAACAGGAAAGCACCCCCCGATAAAAACCCAATTAAAGCAGGTGCCCAGGGAAGAGAACCACTTGCTTCGGACATTTCAATAGCCGGTTTTAGTAAAGACCAAAAACTTGCAGCAATCATTACCCCCGCTGCAAAACCCAGCATTGGGTTTAGCACTTTTTTATTTATTGATTTAAAAAAGAAAACCATTGAGGCCCCCATTAATGTAACAAACCAAGTAAAAAGGGTTGCACCAAGGGCTAATAAAACTGGGTTATAGTCTAGTAACCAATCCATTTCAATGTTTTTATAGCATACAATATTTGATGTAAATAGGCTACTCCTATAACAAATACCAAATCCGTATTGTTGACAAACATTCAGTCCTAAACCCAAACCATTTGGATTTCATCTCAAATTTAG
>JAQUJY010000043.1 GCA_028680705.1 Bacteroidales bacterium | reverse complement strand
AAAATAAATAAATAGACACATGAAATTATGTGTAAAAGTATCTAAAATAAATGTTTTAAAATGTTGTCACAATCCAAATTATTAAGGCATACAATAGTGAATCGTACCGAATAAATTATTAAAAACGGTTAAATCAGCTGCAATATTTCATTGGTTGTCCTTGTTAAAAACGAATCAGCCAGAAATGTAACGATAATGTACCTTGTAAAAGTTGTTTTTGTGCAAACTAAAAATAGATCATAGGTTTCATTACCTGTTGTTTAAACTTAGCTGTCTGTTACTTTAGCTGTTTAATACTTTATGGCGTAATATATAAATATTTATTGCAAATAGGGTAACACATCTTAATATAAACAAAATACTAAATCACTAAATTATGGACAATAATGCCTTAGTCATTGGGATTGCAGTAATTCTGGTTGCAGGAGTTATTAGTTTCTTTTTGCTTCGATCAATCTTTAAAAAGTCAATCGTATTTACTATCGGGGTGGTATTCCTGATCGTAATCGATATCATTGCAGCGCTTGCCTTTTTGGTTTCCTCTATTGGGCTAAAACATCTTTTTTGGGGAGTGCCAATTGCTGTTGCGTTGCTGTTTTCAGCATATTATTTTGTTGCCCAAAAGGTAAAGAAGCCCCTTAGTGAGCTAACAGGTAAGATAGACGAAATTTCGCAAGGAAATTTGAGCATCAAAATTGATAGCGAATTTATCCAGCGTACAGATGAGTTGGGTGATATCTCACGTTCTGTTACAACTTTGTCGGATAAGTTGAAAGAGATAATTACCGATTTTTATAATGTCTCGGATGAGCTTGCCCGAACAAGCCAAATTTTAAAGGAGAACTCCCAAATGCTATCGCAAAGTGCAAGTGAACAAGCGGCATCGGCAGAAGAGGTTTCCTCTTCTATTGAGCAGATGGCTGCAAACATACATCAGAGCTCTGAAAATGCCAAGGCAACAGAGAGAATAGCAGATGTTAGCGTTATTGGAATTAACGAGAGCAATAGTATTGCTCAAGATGCTGTTAATAAAATGGTTGATATAGCAAACGATATTTCCATAATAAACGATATATCATTTCAAACCAATATATTGGCACTAAATGCTGCTGTTGAGGCTGCTAGAGCGGGTGAGCATGGTAAGGGGTTTACAGTAGTAGCAAGCGAAGTGCGTAAACTTGCTGAGAGGAGCAAGGTGGCAGCAGAGAGAATCCACAATAGCTCACAGTTGGGTGTTGATGCCATGTCCGTTGCCAATGGCAAACTCTCTAAGATTATTCCTGAAATTGAGCGAACCTCATCGTTGGTAAAAGAGATATCTGCATCTAGCGTTGAGCAGAATGTCGGGATAGAGCAGATTAACACAATTATCCAGCAGCTCAATACCATTTCGCAGCAGAATGCAGCTGCATCGGAGCAGCTGGCAAGTAATGCCGACGAGGTTGCAGATCACTCTGTTCATTTAACCAATACAATTCGCTACTTTTCCACTTAGGTGGGTTAGTATTCAATTAAGGCTGTCCAAATCCAATGGGTACTCAATTTTTAGCTTTAGTAAACTGGCCCTTTGGGTTAGGTAAATCTCAATTGCTCGGTGAGCGCTAACCAAAAGTTCTTTACTTTAAAAGAGTTATACCCTTGTTTTTGAACAGCCTTAAATTCATTCCGTTACTGACTAAATTGAAATTGCAGCACCGTAGGAGACCATGAAATGAGGATGAAGATTGTTTGGAATATCGACCAGGTCAAATCTCTTTTCTTCAAAAATAGCCCGCAGGGTTTTATGGTTAGCCAGCCCCCCAGTAAGCACTACTCTGCATCCGTTTTGGTCGTTGCTGGGTAGTAGTTTTATTGCTTGTGTTGCCAGATAGTGGTAAACACCTTTAAGTATTATGTTTCTTCTTTTGTCGTCGGCTTGAACTAACGCTGAAATAACGTTGGTAACAGCAAAAATTCCACAGGTGGTGTTTATCAACTCCGATTTTTCTGCCTGAATGGCCAAATCATCTAACTTCTGAAAAGTCATGGTGGGGATCGATTGCTGCCACCGTTCCAGAATCTGAGCAAGAACCATCCCCGTACCAGCGCCACAGCTCTTGTTGGTGTTTATCCAGGGGTTTGGCTGAATGCCATCGAACTTAATTATTTTCACGTCTTGTGTTCCTATATCAACTATAACTATTTCTTTCTCTTTGGAGAACAGGCTTTTAGTGGCATTTATTAGGGCACTAATCTCAGTTAATTGCTTTTGCCAAAGGTTGCTGAAGTTTGGGTTATCGCTCCCAACCCCAGTTATTGCAAGGCTATAACTTTTGTCATTGCTTATTTGTTCTTTTACCAGTTCAAGAATTGAATTGTAGTCGATCCCCGAGTTAACAGATTTTTGCATTATCACCATATTGTTGCGGTCAATTACTGTGTATTTGCTATATCCGCTGCCAAAATCAACCCCAACGCGCCATTCAGTATTGTTTTTATGATCTATTTGATTATCAATTATGCGAATGTCTCCTTTGGTATCCCCCATTCCATCATTCTTCAGGTTATCCATAAAAGTGCCCAGCCTTATCCCGGCAGGTCCCGGAGGAATGCCCAAAATGCAATCGCCATTTAGGGAGATGGCTTTAATATCGTGCTCAATGGCCTTACTCTCAACTACATGAAGTCTTGGTGCAAGCATCTGGCAATGTTCGTGCGAGTAAATTACTAAACCTTTAGAGCCCCTGATCTTTGCAGCATCCATGTACGTATCGGTTTCGGTCTTTAAGCTGCCACCGCGCATGGGGGTATTTACTAAGTTTTCGGCCATGTTGGTAAAGATTTTATCTAAGGACATTTCATATACCTCATCTGGGTTGAGTAGTGAGGGTTTCCCAAGGTAGTTGGCCCCTTCAAAAGTGCAAAACGCATCGTTTTGCAACATTTTTTTGTACAGGTTTGTGCGCCCATACTCAATAAGGCTAAAAATGGCAATGGGTAGTCCTTTGGTGTATTTAGCTCTCCAACTCTCTTTCTGTATCAGCTCTTCAAGGTCGTTCTTTATTAGCTGTGAGACCCTAACGCCCGATTCATCACCCCATAGAGCAGAGAATAGGAAGTGCCAATGCAGGGGCTCTAGCCCTAAGTTAAGCGGTGCTAACCTTTCCCTTATTTCACTAATTTCGTTGTAAATCTGCTTGGCTTTAGTTGATAAGTAAGTCGCTTTACGTAGGTTAGCCTCTGCCTCTTTATCAGGCAATTTGCTTATTTCGCTCATTTTCCAGAAAGTACTCTCCAGCTGGCTCTTCAAATTTTAATGGATAGCTCATCGCTGTAGCTAGGGATATCTAAGTGAATATGGGGTACGTTAAATTCAGTCGCCAACTCTTCGAATACATAGCTTACCGCTTCGCAGAATGCAGTTGAACTTAACACAACCTGAGGCGATGGTAATATTCCCTCAAGGTATGCACCTTTAAGGGCATTTAAAAAGCTACAGCGTGGTGAGGGGTTGCTACCCTTGTTGGTAACATCAATAATTTTTGAATGAGACGCTATTAGGCTTGCGTACATCTCCCAGTTAAAGGGGTAGTGCTTCGATGCCCAGCATAGTTCAGGCGGTGTGATAAGTGATATTGCTGCAACCTGCGTCTCGGGCTTATAGGCCAATCGTACCAAATATGCCCTACGGGCAGCCAAACTTCTTGTCCCGCCCAGCATTACTGGCGCAGATGTTGCTAAGGTCTCTCCCCCCTGACTCGGATCGGTGTGAAACTGTCGTAGCTTACTAAAGGCTTCCTCTCTCTGTGTTGAAACCATTTGCTGCGTTGAGGTTTTTAAAAGGCTCATGATAAATGTGTTATTTGTTAGTAATTTGGTAAATAGCTCATTACGGGTAGTCCAAAGACCCCCGTTTTTATGCTTAAAACATCTCTTTATATGTATAGTATGCTTTTTAAGGTATTGATGTGACATAAAATAAATGCCGATATGCATAGGATAAGGTAATTTAGAAATGGTCTAAACTAAATTATATGTTTTATCGTGGCGAGAAAAATCTCCAAGAAAAATTTTAGCAGCAGCAAATTGCCTGTAAACTTGAACCTGCAAGCTTGTTTTGAGGTTTGCAAAAAAAAAATATAAAAAATGATTGTCACGTTTTAACTCGCTAAGGCATATAGGGTAAATAGCATTCATTTCAATTAAAATAGTTTACTAATCCAAACACTTGTTATTATGAAAAAGCAAACCGAACTCACCAGCCAAGATTCTAGAACAATTTCAGGTCTATTCCAAGGCAATATCCTTACAGCCGATGAGATGAAGCAATTATACGGCGGTGACGAAGATTCTGGTGGTACTAGCACAACACCTATTGATGAACAAATCTGGGTGAAAGAGGAGTAATCCTGACTTCGATAACCTAAAACTTCAACGGCTCATAAATAATAGGTTAATATAATTTATCAGCGAGGTTTTTGGGTGACCCAGTGCCAAAGTTAGGAGGAGCATTCTTTTTCAATTAGAATAGTTTATTAACCTAACACTAGTTATTATGGAAAAGCAAACTGAACTAGCCAGGCAAGATTCAAGAATAATTTCAGAGCTATTCCAAGGCGATATCCCTACAGCCGATGAGATGAAGCATTTATTCGGCGGTGACAAAGATTCTGGTGGTCGTAGCACACTACCTATTGATTATCCAATCTATGTAAAAGAAGACTAATCATTTAGATTATGAAAACAACCAACTTTCTAATAGAATCGATGTTGGATTCTACGATTGGGATGGGAGATAAGGAGTATTTGAAGCATAAGCTAACCCAAAGTGAGGCGTTGCGTAAAGAGTTTAAGCTGCGCAAGGAGATTGATAGTGCAATTCTTGAGAATGATGTTATTAAGCTTAGAGAATGCTTGGGTATTGCCCTAGCTGAGATGGAGGACGCAGAGCGCAAGCGTTACCAATTTTTCACAGTTGGCAAAACAAGGCGGATATTCTGGGCAGCAGCAACAATATCGGGTATTACATTAGGAGGGTTGGCTTTATACTCGGGCTCACACAACTCACATAGCCCTCAACAGCTTTACAAAGAGTTCTTTATTCCATACCCACCCACATATACATCTCGCAATGCTTTGGAGAGTAAAGGTACCCTAACCTTTGATAGAGCAATGGCAATGTACCAGCGAGCAAAGCACAAAGAGGCAGCCGAAAGTCTTAAAGGACTTCTGAAGCAGCAACCCAATTCCATAGCAGTTAAGTTTTATTTGGCCATAACGCTAATGCAGCTCGATGAGTTTGAGGCAGCGCTTCCTTTGCTCAACGATATTATTGCAGAGGAAAACCTCTACAGTAATTATGCAAAATGGTATAAGGGGCTTTCTTGTTTAGCGCTAGATGATCTAAATCAGGCCAAAAAACTGTTCGGTGAACTTAAGTACACTGATGGAGAACTAGCTGAAGACTCTAAGCAAATTATTAAGCAGCTTGAGGATTAAAAGGCAATAGAGTTTTTTTAACGAATAAAGCATAACAGGATAGAACATGGAAAATTCATTCTTAAACAAGGTTGCCTCGCTTGAGCACACCAACGGGCTACTTACCATTATTGAGCGCCCCGAAACCATTTGCTATTTAGAGGAAGATGATCTATCTGTACACTTGATACTGGAGAATGGGGCAAGATTCTTTTTGGGGTTGCTTCTAAACGACCTTGACGAAGTACTTCCCCAAAAAGATTTTTTTAGATGTGGGAAGTCTTTTACCATTAACGCAAACATGGTTAAGGAGTTCTGGATTTCTACCGAGCCAATGCTTGTTATGGCATGTGGCCACATAATTCCTGTACCATTTAAAGATATTTACAGGATAACTAACTTCTTAGAGCTAAGGCAAAGGGGGCAAAGAAAGCCATCAATATGCTACGGATAGCGATAGTTTTTAACTTAATAGTTCTAATCTAGTAGGATAGAAGATTAAAACTGGCCCATAAATTTAGTTAGTAAGTATCTTCATGTCGTTTGTACATTAAGGGGCTGTCTAAAAAAGTATAGACAGCCCCTTTTTACACAATAGCATTGTAAGTGATATATATTTACTCAATTATTTGCAATTCAACATCAACAGTTGAGCAAGCTGAACCGAAATAACCAATATAAATCAAACCAAAATTACAAGTTTCTTCTTATTATGGGGCAATTGTAGCAACATAGGTACTAAGTGGCTACACGAGGAAACTCGTATGGTGGCGGGGTTAGTTATTCTGTCTTCAACTTTCAATAAAATACTTTAGTTACCAATAAAAATTATAGCGTTAATTTTTTTATGTTTGTATGGTTGATTATTTTGCTTCACCTTATATTCCTTTATGAAACATCCATGATAATAACCTTAACACATATGCGAAAGACTATTCTATGGATGTTCCATCCCTGCCTGCCTGCCAGCAGGTGTACCCTTAAAAACTAAAAACAGACAGATGAAAAGGCTAATCATAACAGCTCTTACAGCATTAACACTTAATATTCAGCTTAGTGCACAGGAAGTTGTGCGGGTTGATAGAATTACTCGCTACAGTCAGGCTGTTGATAAAGCTAGCGATAGGATTGATGATGTGCAGACCAAAATGGAGGAGGGAAAGCAGATGGAGGCTGAGGGAAAGGCACTCAAAAAATCGTCGAAAAGTGAAAAGCAAGCATTTGCAAAACAGCAAAAAAAGTTAACAAAAGAGTTTGAGAAGAAGAAAAAGCGCCTGTCAAAACAAATGAAATCGAAAGATAAGGAGGAAAAAGCGGAGGCAAGAGTTGAGTTAAAATCGCTTTCAACAGATTACAAAGTCGAACTAAAAGAAGCGAAATCAAATGTTAAGGAAGCTGTAAGAAATTATAAAAAATCTATTAAGCTAATTAATAAGGGCAAGGCTAACGCAAAAAAGAATAAGGGAAAACTTAAGGACGTAAAGTATAAGCATAAGGTAGCAAAGAAAAGGCTAGAGGATGCTGAAAAAAAGGAAGCCCGAAAAGATTAAATAGTTAGCCGCTATTTCCCTAGGAAGATAGAGGTTTCGTTAAACATCTACTTTTGAAGAATCTACATTGCTAGTTACGACTTCATAAATGAAATACCGTAATAACCATGTTAGTACGTTAAAAAATAACCTTTCTTTGTTATTCCATTGAAAATTAATAAACAGACAGATGAAACGAGCCATGAGAAATATTTCTTACAAAGGAAAGATGATTATTTTGGCGAGTTTCATGTGGCAATTAAAAAACAAATTACAAACACATGAAACACATTAAGCTTATCATGATTTTATTAGCCGCTAGTAGCCTATTGAGTTGCACTAACCAAAATGATGCAAAGACTCAAGAGGGCTCGTTTGAATGGCAGATCGACCAGTTTGCCGATATCCGCATAATGCGATACCAAGTACCTGGCTGGGATGACCTAAACCTAGAGCAAAAGGAACTTATTTACTATCTTAACCAGGCAGCACTGTGCGGAAGGGATATCATTTTTGATCAGAACTATAAGCATAACTTGTCCATTAGGCGAATACTTGAGGCTGTTTACCAAGATTACCCAGGCGACAGGGATGCTCAGGGTTGGCAAGATCTTACCGTTTATCTTAAGCGAGTTTGGTTCTCCAATGGTATTCACCATCATTATTCAACCGACAAGTTTCTACCATTGTTTGGGCAGGAATACTTTGCACAACTTGTAAACGAAACTCCAAGTGAGTCATTCCCAAAGGAATTAGGAACTAAGAATGATATTATTACTAAGTATAGCCCTATCATTTTCGACCCAGCAATTGATTCAAAGCGTGTTAGCCAGGAGGCAGGGATGGACGTGGTATCAGCATCTGCAAACAACTACTACGAAGGGGTTACGCAGAAGGAAGCCGAAACTTTTTACGCCAGAATGGTTAAGCCTAACGATCCTGAACCAATCTCATACGGGTTAAACTCTAAGCTGGTAAAAGAGGGGAATAAGATTGTTGAGAGAGTGTGGAAGGTTGATGGGATGTATGGTGCTGCCATCGAGAAAATTAATTATTGGCTCCAAAAGGCTAGTCAAGTAGCCGAAAACCCAAAGCAGAAACAAATTATTGAAACCCTAATAGAGTACTACCAAACAGGTAATTTAAAAAAGTTTGACGAGTATAGCATCCTTTGGGTTACGGATTTGGAGTCGCGTATCGACTTTGTAAACGGGTTTATTGAGAATTATGGAGATCCTATGGGGTATAAGGCATCGTGGGAGTCGCTTGTTAACTATACCGATATTGAGGCAACCAAGCGTACGGTAATCCTTAGCACCAACGCTCAGTGGTTTGAGAATAACTCGCCAGTTGACCCTAAATTTAAAAAGGAGAAGGTGAAAGGCGTATCCGCCAAGGTTATTAATGCTGCAATGCTTGGAGGTGATTGTTATCCATCAACCCCAATAGGCATTAATTTGCCCAACCCCGACTGGATTAGAGCTAAGCACGGATCGAAAAGTGTTACCATCGATAACATTACCTATGCTTACAATAAGTCATCGGAGGGTAATGGTTTTCTTGAGGAGTTTGCTTGGGATAAAGCCGAGGTTGAATTGCATGGTAAGCATGGATCCCTTGCAGGAAGCTTGCATACCGATTTGCATGAGTGCCTAGGGCACGGTAGCGGCAAACTTGCGCCGGGCGTTGTTGGTGATGAGCTTAAGCAGTATGGTTCTCCCATTGAGGAGAGTCGCGCCGACCTGTTTGCCCTTTACTTTATTATGGATCCCAAAATGGTAGATCTAGGTATTATGCCCAGCCTTGATGTGGGGAAAGCCGAGTATAACCAGTATATCCGCAATGGATTAATGACACAGCTTACCCGTGTTGAACTTGGTAATAAAATTGAGCAAGCCCACATGCGCAACAGGCAGCTTATTGCTCGCTGGTGCTATGAGCACGGCAAAAACGATAACGTTATTGAGAAGAGGGTGCGCAATGATAAAATCTACTATGTTATTACCGATCACGCTAAGCTAAGGGAACTGTTCGGTCAATTACTTAAGGAAATTCAGCGCATTAAAAGTACTGGTGATTATTTAGGTGCTCAACAATTAATCGAAGAATATGCTGTAAATATTGATTTCGATTTGCACAAAGAGGTACTCGATCGATTTGGTAAGTTAAATATTGCTCCGTATGGTGGTTTTGTAAACCCAGTTTATACCCCAATATACGACAACAATGACAACCTAATTGATATTAAAGTTGAATACACACAGGGCTATACCGATCAAATGTTGGAGTACTCAACCAAATATTCTTTCCTTCCAATGTACAACTAGTAAAGAGTAGATAGATATCTAAAGGCTGTCAATTAAATGCTAATGCAGATAATGACAGCCTTTTTTTATGCTCAAAAACAATAATTTCATATGCAAAGGGTTGCTCCGTACGAACTGTTTAGTTAAATTAGAGCCAAATTAGGTTGACAATACCAATGAAGAAAACGCCCATAAAGGCCAATATTTACATTGTAGATTACGACCCTGCGTACACGGCTTCGCTTAAAAAAGCGATTGAAAAACCCATTAGATATAACATACTTACCTTTACTACCGGCGAGAAATTTATTGCACACCTTACAACGCTTAAATTTAGGGTAAACGACATTCATATCGTGTTTCTTGGATATCACTTTTACGATGAGGGGGATAGAAATTTAATGAATGGTATTGAAATACTCGAAGCTGTTAAGGTTATTTGTCCTAATGTTGAGGTAGTTATGCTTTATGGAGAGGACGAGTCGAGTTACGGTGCTTACGCCCGCAATAGAGGAGGCTATGACTTTGTGCCCAAAACCGACACCATATTCCTTCGCATAAATAATATTATTATGCGGATTATAAGCCAGAAGAAACTTCAACATAGCCGACGCTCCTTTATTTTATCAGTTAAAATACTTGCCACCTATATTGTCCTTGCGATTATTGGATTCTTAATTTTTACCCTTATCAGCAAGTTTAGGTAGTTTTGCCATACCATACCTAGCCCTAACATGACTATTTGACAGAATACAATGCATGGCACTGCATTTGTAAAATGTGCATATGAAAGGAGCCATGAGAAATATTTTCCACAAAAGGAAGATGATTGTTTTGGCGAGTTCTCCCGAATCATTTTCGGGACAGGCTATGTGGCAATTGAAAAATAAATAATAAACACATTAAATTATTTTGTTTAACTTAAAAATGCAGAGCAATGCAAAAGGGCAAGATTAATGTTACAACGGAGAATATCTTTCCAATCATTAAGAAATTCTTATATTCTGATCACGAAATATTCCTTAGGGAGTTGATCTCCAATGCTGTTGATGCTACTCAGAAAATCAAAACGTTGGCATCGGTTGGGGAATTCAAAGGTGAACTTGGCGACCTAACCGTAAGGGTTAAGGTTGACAAAAAGGCCAAAACCATTACTGTTAGTGATAGCGGTGTAGGTATGACGGAGGAGGAGATTGATAAGTATATCAACCAAATTGCCTTTTCGGGCGCTGAGGAGTTTCTTACCAAGTATAAAGATCAAACACAGGCCATAATCGGTCATTTTGGCTTAGGTTTTTACTCTTCATTCATGGTGAGCGATAAAGTTGAAATAATAACTCGTTCATACAAAGAAAGCGCTACTCCAATTCGTTGGTCGTGCAAGGGTACACCCGATTTTTCCATCGAGAATACTGAACGCGAAACAAGGGGAACTGATATTGTACTGCATATCAGTAAGGAGAACGAGGAGTTTCTGGAGGAAAGCAAGATTAACGAACTGCTAACCAAGTATTGCCGATTCTTGCCAATCCCCATAGCATTTGGCACCGAAAAAGATTGGAAGGATGGTAAAGAGGTTGATACCGGTAAGGATAAAATAATAAATGAAACCAATCCGCTTTGGACCCAGAAACCAGCTGATTTAAAAGATGAGGATTATGCCAATTTCTACAATAATTTGTACCCCGCTGGGCAGGATCCGCTGTTTAACATTCACCTCAATGTTGATTATCCTTTCAACCTAACGGGGATATTGTACTTCCCAAGGATAAAATCAAATTTTGATATCCAAAAAAACAAGATTCAGCTATACAGCAATCAGGTTTTTGTTACCGATTCGGTTGAAAACATTGTTCCAGAGTTCTTAACCTTGCTCCATGGGGTTATCGACTCACCAGATATTCCGTTAAACGTATCGCGTAGCTATTTGCAAAGCGACTCAAATGTTAAGAAAATTTCATCGCACATTGCCAAAAAGGTGTCCGATAGGTTACAGGAGATTTTTAAGGAGAATCGTGAACAGTTTGAAGAGAAATGGGACGATTTAAAACTCTTCATCACCTTTGGAATGATATCGGACGAAAAATTTTATGAGCGTGCCAGTAAGTTTGCACTGCTTAAGAATGCCGATGGCAGGTACTTTACCTTTGATGAGTACGAAAAATTGATAAAGGAGAACCAAACTGACAAGGATAAAACACTTATCTACCTTTATACAACCGATAAGGAGGAGCAATACTCGTATATCGATCAGGCCAAGAACCACGGTTACGATGTGCTGATAATGGACGGACAGCTCGACCCTCATCTAATTAATACACTTGAATCAAAACTTAAAGATTCTCGATTTGTTCGTGTTGACAGTGATATAATTGACAAGCTTATCGTTAAGGAGGATAAGAAAGAGTTGGCACTAAGCTACGATGAGCAAAGTGATTTAAGGAGTTTGTTTGAAGGTGCAACCGACGACACATCAAAGTATTGGGTTCAGTTTGAGGATATGGGCGAGCAATCGGCACCTGTGGTGATTACCCGCAGCGAATATGTGCGCAGAATGGCAGATATGGCCAGCATGAGCGGTACTGCAAGTATGTATGGTAATATGCCCGAAACTGTAAACCTTGTTGTAAATGTATCGCACCCATTGGTTAAGTCTGTTGTTGAGCAAAAGGATAAAAAGTTAAGCGATAAAATTCAGGAGTTTAACAAACAACTTGAGCCGTTTAACACTAAACTCGAAGAGCTTAGAAAGCAAACCAAGGGTAAAAAGGACGATGAGATATCCCAAGCAGAAAAGGATGAGATGCAAGACCTGAACAAAAAGATTGATGAGGTAAAATCGTCGAAAGCCAAAACACTTAAAAAGTTTGGAAAGGACAATAAGCTAACAAAGCAGCTAATTGACCTTGCACTGCTTGCAAATAATATGCTTAAAGGCGAAGAGCTTAGCAAGTTTGTAAAACGTAGTGTTGAACTGATTAAGGTTAAGTAAACTGTGCTATTCATTATATCAAAGCCCTCTGTTCTAATGAGGGCTTTTTTATTGGTGATAATGATGATATTTCTCGGGTACAGGTATTTTAAAATCGTTTAACACATGTAGTTGTCAAAATATTTGGTAAAATCTGCTACTTTTGTGTAAAACTAATCAGATATAATGTACGCAATACTAGTTAAGGAGTTAAATAGTTTTTTCTCTTCGCTTTCGGGTTTAATTGCTGCCATTGTTTTTTTGGTGATAAACGGACTGTTTATATGGGTTTTTCCAGGGGAACTAAATGTGCTCGATAGTGGTTACGCAAATCTTGATACGCTTTTTATCATAGCACCTTGGGTATTCCTGTTTCTTGTGCCAGCCATCGCAATGCGTACCTTTTCAGAGGAGAAAAGAACAGGGACAATTGAGTTACTGTTAACCCGCCCCTTGAGCACTATAAAGCTTGTTTTGGGGAAATACTTTGCAGTTTTAGTACTGGTGCTGATAATTCTTATTCCTGCGCTCTTCTTTTACCTTTCTGTTTACTTGCTGGGAAGCCCCGTGGGAAATATTGACACGGGTGGAACGTGGGGTTCATTCATAGGGTTATTCTTTTTAGCTGCAGCCTATGGGGCCATTAGCGTTTTTGCATCAAGCCTTAGTCAAAACCAAGTTGTTTCGTTTATTCTGGGCATGGTGTTTTGTTTCCTGTTTTATATGGGAATTGAATCAATGGCAACATTGCCACTCTTTAGTGGGGTTGAGCATATTATTGTTTCGTTGGGCATTAACGAGCATTACCGCTCAATGAGCCGGGGTGTAATCGATACACGCGATGTGCTTTATTTTGTGGGATTAGCTACTTTTTTTATACTGATAACCCGAACTGCTATTCAGAGTCGTAAGTGGTAGCAATGCTCTAAAAATTAAACGTAATGCACTTAAAAATATCAATACGAAATAGGGGTTTATTTGAGATAGTCCTGGGCATAGTGGCAATCATCTTAGTTATCTATATTGCTTCGTTTGCCTATCTCCGCTTCGATTTAACATCGGAGAAACGCTTTACGCTTGATAAGAATACAAAGGAGACTCTCTCAAATCTCGACGATATTGTCCATGTTACGGTTTACCTTGATGGGGATTTACCGTTGGGTTTTAGGCATATGCGCCGTGAGCTAAAGGAGTTACTGGATGAGTTTGAAGTTTATGGGCAGAGGCTTTTTCAGTTCGAGTTTATCAACCCTACAGCATCAGCTAATAAAACTGAACGTGAGGCTCTGCTTCGCAGTTTAAACGACAAAGGTCTTGAACCTACAAATGTTCAGGAGCGCGATACTAAGGGTGGCTCTTCGCAAAGGGTAATTTTTCCGGGGGCTATTATTAGCTGCAAAGGGAAAGAAACGGTTGTGAATTTACTCAAAAATAACCCAGGGCATAGCGGCGAGGAGAATATCAATACCTCCATACAGGGGTTTGAATATGCTTTATTAAGCGCCATACTTAAGGTACAAACCGATAGTTTGCCAAAACTTGCTTTTGTGCATGGGCACGGCCAACTCGATGATTTTGAGACAGGTGATATTGCCCAAGAACTTGTTGAGCAGTTTGAGGTGCACAGGGTTAAACTTGGGGGCGAAGTTGGTGGCCTAGATCCCTATGCTGTAGTAATAATGGCGGGACCAACTGAGCGGGTGCCTGAACGAGATAAGCTTGTACTCGATCAATACATCATGGGTGGGGGCAAGGTGCTTTGGTTTGTTGATGGTGTAACGGTAAGTATAGATAGTCTTTCAACTGGTGCCAATACGCTAGCATTCCCTAACGATCACAATCTTGAGGATATTCTCTTTAGATACGGGGTTAGGGTAAATCCAAATCTTATTCAGGATATGCAATGCGCAGTTGTCCCGGTTAATGTTTCTCTCCCTGGTCAGGATTCGCGTTTTGCGCCCGCACCTTGGGTTTACTATCCTTTACTAAACAGTCCAGGCAGTCATCCTGTAACACGAAACCTGAATCCCATTGCCACAAAGTTCATAAGCCCAATTGATACGGTTGGGATGAATCATGAGGTAAATAAGCAATTTCTTTTAAGAACATCGCCCTATGTGCGAACGGTTAACGTGCCTGCCTTTATCAACCTAGCACAAATTGAGCAGAGTCCGCTCGAGGGGGAGTTTACCCAGTCAAATATACCCGTTGCGGTGTTGCTTGAGGGTATGTTCCCCTCCGTATTTACCAATAGACCTTTAGCATCTTACAATAATGGAAATCCTTTTCGCTTTCGCGAAAAAAGCGTTCCAACTCGCATGATTATTGTTTCCGATGCCGATGTTATTCGTAACGAGGTTAGACGTCGTGGCGATGGGGCTTACATTATCCCCCTTGGGTTCGATAGGTACACAAATCAAACCTATGGCAATAAGGATCTTATAGTTAATATGGTAAACTACCTAAACGATGATTCAGGGTTGATGAACCTCAAATCAAGAGAGTTTAAGCTCAGGCTGCTCGATAAAAATAAAGTACTTGAGCATCGCACTAAGTGGCAGGTTTTGAATTTACTAATTCCCTCGTTAACCCTAATGGTATTTGTGGGCATCTGGTTGCTGATTAGGCGAAAGCGATACGTAAAGTAATCACTCCCACTAAAAATGCAAATCCTCAAAAAAATCTGGTGGCTAATTCTGCTCGTAGGTATTGCTGGAGCCATTCTGCTCAATAATTATTTTGAGCAGAAAAGCCTTTTGGCAAAAAAATCTTTTGCTCTAGAGGATATAGACTCCATTTCAGATATTGAGATTAGCAGCTTGAATGGCACTTTAACCTTATGTAAACAGGGAGACGATTGGTTTGTAAATGACAGTTTTAAGGCCTATCCACCAGCAGTTGAGGCATTGCAAAGGGTTTTGTTGCGTTTAACCCCGGTTGCTCCAATCCCGCTTGCCGTTAACGATAGCCTTTTGCACCAGGCAAGGGCAAATGGATTACAGGTTACTATTCTTTCGGGGGGAAGGGTCATAAAAGAGTATAGTATTCTATCCACTAATATTTTTAATCTTGGCAATATTGGGGTGATGAGCGGTGCGGAAACCGCATATAGGTTAACGCTTCCCAGTTTCGATGGCCGTATTGTTTCACTTTTCAGAGTAGATGAGGCATACTGGAAACTCAATCAAATTAATCTAATTCCACTGCATGATGTAACCTCGGTAGAGGTTGAGCAACCAAATACCATCGAAAAATCGTTTAGGATTGATATTGTTGAAAACCATTATCAACTTTACGATATTTATAAGGGTATTTTTGTCACACATTTCGACTCGCTTAAGGTTGAACGATTCTTGCAAAGCCTATCGTTTATTGAGTATAAGGAGGTTTTGGGTAACCATAATATTCAGCAAATGCTGACCCAACCAGACTATATTCTTAGCATCCGTAGTAGCCATGGCGATGTGCATAAGCTAAGCATTTTTCCCATACCCATTGAGCCCTATACCGATGAATTGGGCAGAATGGTAAAGCACGATCCCAATAATGTTTACCTATCCAATCAAATCGATAAAGCGGTTTATCTAGTTCGATATATGGACATTTACCAGTTGCTAAGGGATCTATCGTACTTTTACCAAAATACACAATAGCTCATTTTGATTAGTTGCCGTAATTGTTGTAATATTGAATGGAGTTACACCAATGCACCTTAGTTATCAGAACTTGTGTTAAAAGGGGACTATTTAGCTAGCTGTATTAATCCAAAATTTGTATATTTGCTAACATAATCTTATTAAATTCAGAATAAGAGTTACTTTTGCTTAATAATCTAAAAATCAATACGGATGAAATTTGTAGTTTCAAGTACCGAACTTTTAAGCCACCTATCGGTGGTGAGTAGGGTAATCAGTTCGAAAAATACTTTACCAATACTCGATAACTTCCTCTTCAACCTCGATGGTAACGACCTTGAGATTACTGCCTCTGACCTTGAGACAACCCTAACAACAAAAATTAGGCTTGAGAACGTAACCGATGGCGGCCGAGTGGCAATACCCTATCGTATTTTGGTTGATACTCTTAGAGAATTTCCCGAGCAACCCCTTACCTTTGATATAAATGAGCAAAATTTTGCCATTAAGGTTAGCACCGATACTGGGGAGTTTAACATCGTAGGCCAACCTGCCGAGGATTTCCCTGCTAAAGCAGCGGTAAAAGACGAGTCAAAGGTATCGGTAAGAGTTCCTGCTCATGCATTGCTCTCAGGCATTACTAAAACCATATTTGCAACTGCCGACGATGAGATGCGCCCTGTGATGAATGGTATTCTTTTCGAGCTATCCGAAGAGGCTCTAACCTTTGTTGCTTCCGATGCACATAAGTTAGTACGCTACAAAAGGTTAGATGTGAAGTCGGACCAAATCAATTCGTTTATTCTTCCCAAAAAGCCTGCCTCGCTGCTTAAAAATATTCTAGCTAGGGAGTCAGCCGATGTATTGGTCGAGTTTGATGACAAGAATGCGCTATTTACGCTTGAAAACTATACCTTGGTTTGCCGTTTGGTTGAGGGAGTTTACCCCAACTATAACTCGGTTATCCCCGCCGATAATCCAAACCAGATGACCGTTGACAGGCTCGATTTCTATAACTCGTTAAGGCGTGTTGCACCTTTCACCAATCAGGCAAGTAATCTGGTAAAAGTTTCGCTCAGCGGCAATCAGATTGAGGTGTCAGCGCAAGATCTCGATTTTTCTATTTCTGCATTCGAAAAGTTACAATGCCAGTACGAGGGTGATGATATGGAAATTGGTTTTAAATCGGTTTTCCTAATTGAGATATTAGCCAACATATCATCAAGCGATATTATACTTTCTCTATCCGATCCATCGAGGGCAGGTTTGCTTTTCCCTGCAGTTAATGAGAACGAGGACGAGGATGTACTTATGCTGCTAATGCCGATGATGGTTGGTGCATAACTAATTCAATGTTTTTTAAACTATAACGAAGCCACATCTACCAAGCGTAGGGAGGCTTCGTTAATTTTTTTATATAAAATTCCTTCAGCTATGGAAATTAAGATAAAAAATCCTCTTATTTTTATTGATTTAGAAACTACAGGTCTCGATGTTGTTAACGATAGGATTGTTGAGATGGCAGCTCTTAAGCTAATGCCAAATGGCGATAGGGAACTCAAAACCCGTAGAATTAATCCAACTATTCCAATTCCCGCCGAGTCCACAGCAATTCATGGTATAACCAATGACGACGTTAAGGATGAGCCCACCTTTAAGGAGATTGCAAAATCGTTAGCAAAGTTTATGGAGGGTTGCGATTTGGCTGGTTTCAACTCCAACAGGTTCGATTTCCCATTGCTTGCTGAAGAGTTTTTAAGAGCGGATGTTGATTTCGATTTCCGAAAGCGCAAGTTTATTGATGTGCAAACCATTTTTCATAAAATGGAAAAACGCACGCTTGAGGCTGCGTATAAATTTTACTGTAGCAAAGATTTGGATGATGCCCATACGGCAGAGGCAGATACTCTTGCCACCTTTGAGGTGCTAATGGCTCAACTCGATAGGTATCCGGAGTTGGAGAATGACATTAATTTTCTTTCGGAGTTCAGTACACACAATCAGAATACCGATTTTGCGGGCAGAATCATTTATGATGAGAATGGGGTTGAGGTATTCAATTTTGGCAAGCACAAAGGCAAACCCGTTGAGGCCGTTCTAGAGAAAGAACCAAACTACTATGCTTGGATGATGAATGGCGATTTTCCGCTGTATACAAAAAAGGTTTTAACCAATATCTATCTTAGGGTGAAACAGAAGTAGGAGAGGAGTTTATTCCCTTTTGCTTTATACTCTATCCAAAAACGGGTTGAGTAGGTTGCTGTTTACTAATTAGAAAACGAATAAACAACCCGTTCAATCGACCTTTTGCATACAGGGCAAAAGCTGGGTGCCGAATTGCTCTTCATCCTACAATCAACGTAGGGTCTATATACCCCCTTACTAGCATATCCGGCCCCTTCGTAAACACCTATAGTTGTTGAGTTTTCAGTAGTAGCGGGAGTTGGAATTGGTGTCTTTGGGAGAACCATATCTTGCCATTTCATCGAAAAATTTACAAGAGTAGTAATATTGGGTTCCCAGGGTTCAACATCGGCGGAATAGAAGTCCTGATAGGCTACTTCCGAGTCGTAGTACTCATCGCCTAAGCCAGCTAAGCCGTGCCCCAGTTCATGAATAAAAACCTCTTTTGAAAAGGCGTGATCCGATGTGCAAACATTGTAGTGATTATAGATGCCACCGCCCCCGTACTTTTCTGTATTTACAATAACATAAACAATATCGGCGGGGGCATTTGCAGCAATATCCATTACTCTTTTAAATTTTGCTGTGGTCAGGTAGCGGTCAATTCCAAAGGTGTAAAACGATGATTGTACTGCGGTTGTATTCCAAATTTGCTTTCCGGGATTGGTGGGTCCCATGTGTTTTGATGGCGATTCAATTGCCCATATATTGATATTGGTTTTTAGTTCAGAAAAGGGCTCTTGGCTAAAAAGATAGTCTGTAAACCTTTTTACATCTCCAATAAACTTATCCATTTGCTCGGGCAAATAGCCTTCAGCAATAAATGCTATATCGAGTTTGTTATTGTAATTTCCGTTGTTTACTATTTGTGTGGTCTTATATTTTTCAACATCGTGTTTGTGGATATTCATGTCGCTTGGGTCAATATCAAACTCAAATAGTTTTTTAAATTTGCCGCTTTTATCTCTGTAGCTAAACATGACCAATGCCTTGTGCTTTGGAAATGGGATGCGCGTAACCTGCTCGAATGATTTGTCAAGGTAACTAGCTTCATGTACCGTTTGCCATTCTTGAAAAAGTGTACAAAACCCCTTAGAGTAGAGATGTTTCTTGGTCTCTATATCCCAAACATCAACTCTGTAACTGCCCAGGTTGAGCGTATCAATCGTATTATTAAGGGCGCCGCTCCAGTATGGCTCTGCTCTAAGTTCATCTATAAAGATGTACTGATTGGCTTCGTTACCTGACAAGAAGTAATCAATACGGAGAGTTTTATTCTCAAACCAATCTTTAAATTGGATTTGTGCAGCAGTAAATAGCGAAGCAAAAAGCAGAAAGGCAATTGCTAATGATATTTTAAGCAGGTAGTATATTCTCGTGTTCATTGTGTAATAAAAATGGGTGTTTTAGGGGAAAATCCGAAGATAAAATTTATCCAAGATAACTTTTAAGTACTTTGCTACGTGTAACTTGCTTAAGTTTTTTTATGGCCTTTTCCTTTATTTGCCGAACTCTTTCTCGGGTAAGGTCAAGCTCTTCACCAATCTCTTCGAGCGTATGCGGGTGATTACTGTTAAGGCCAAAGTACAAGCGGATTATGTCAGCTTCTCGTGGTGTTAAGGTTGATAGCGCTCTTTCAATTTCTTTTCTAAGACTATCGTTTAGTAGTCCTCTATCGGGGGCGGGTGTTTCGTTGATGAGCATAATATCGTATAGACTGCCATCTTCATCGGGAGATATTGGGGCGTCCATTGACAAATGTCTATTTGAACTTTTAAGCGCTTCCTTAATATCCTTTGGCGCAAGAGCTAGTACTTCGGATAACTCCTCAATCGAAGGCTCCCTTTCAAATTTTTGCTCAAGTAAAACAAAAGCTTTATTCACCTTATTTATGGAGCCAATCTTATTAAGGGGAAGTTTAACTATTCTAGCCTGTTCGGCAAGTGCTTGTAGTATTGCCTGTCTAATCCACCAAACAGCGTAGGATATAAACTTAAAACCACGGGTTTCGTCAAAGCGTTTCGCTGCCTTAATAAGCCCTAGATTACCTTCATTGATTAGGTCGGGTAGGCTTAATCCCTGGTTTTGATACTGCTTGGCAACGGAAACAACAAAACGCAGATTAGCCTTTACAAGTTGGTCTAAAGCCGACTTGTCGCCCTCTTTTAGGCGGCGTGCTAAGTTTACTTCCTCCTCGGCGGTTAAAAGGTCAACCTTTCCAATTTCATGAAGATACTTATCAAGCGAGACGGTTTCCCGGCTAGTTACCTGCTTAATGATTTTAAGTTGCCTCATAGCCCTAAATCTTTTTATTTAAGCACTGAAATATATACATTAATTGGTTTAAATCATCACGTTTCGGGTTTTTATTTGATGGATCTTATTTTTCTGCTATATTTTAGGCAATTAAAAATAAAATGATTAACATTGCGGAATATTCCCGTATATTTCATATTCTTGTATATCCCTTAAAAACACATCGTTGTACTACAACTCTCAGATTACTCATGCAACATAATTAATCTACTAGCAATAGTAATCCCATAAAGCAATATAAATTCACAAAAAACACATGTACGATATTTTAGAACTTAACAAAAAGTTACTTCCTGAGCTTAAAGTGATAGCTAAAGGAATGAACATTAAGCGTATAGAGGCATTACGCAAGCAAGATCTTATTTACAGAATCCTTGATCAACAGGCAATTGATGCTGCTGCCATACAGGATAAAAAGACTATAATAAAAGATATTGATAAGCGAGGGAGGAAACCTGAGCGCTCAAAGGAATCTGCAAAGCCTGAAGCAAAGCCCGAAGGTAAGGATAGCCAACAAAATGCAAGGCATCCTCAAAAGCAGAGCCAGAGTGGTGGGCAAAAGGGTCCAATAGATAGTAAGGATAAATTAGACGATTCGCAGCAGGGTGATAAAAATAAACGCAAAAGACTTACTCGCAAGCAGGATCAAGTAGATGATAAAACTCCAAAATTCACTCAAAAGGTTAAAGACGATTCTCCCGTAGCAAAGTCTGAGGTGGCTAGTCCTGCCCCCGAAAAGGATAAGACTGGTGCTGTTGAAGGAAAGGTACAGCCTGCCCCAGAGAAAAATAAGGCTGATAATAAAACCAAACCAGATAGTCCCCATAAAACTGATGCAAAATCGGATGGACAAAGGAAACAGTCGGGTCGTGAATTTCCGCAGAAAAAGGGTTATGACAGGCGAGGTGGTGGTGAGCGATACGAGTTTGAAGGGATAATTAACGCTACAGGTGTTCTTGAGATTATGAGTGATGGTTATGGATTCCTTCGTTCTTCGGACTATAACTATCTTAATTCACCCGATGATGTTTACGTCTCACAATCGCAGATAAAACTTTTTGGACTAAAAACAGGTGATACGGCTACAGGTACCATCCGTCCTCCTAAGGAGAATGAGAAATATTTCCCGCTTATTAAGGTTCTTGAAATCAACGGAAGGAGCCCAGATTATATTCGTGACCGTATTCCCTTCGATTTTCTTACACCACTTTTCCCTGACGAGAAATTTAACCTGCTTGGCAACGGACAGAATAGTCTTTCGGCCAGAGTGGTTGATATGTTCTCACCCATTGGTAAGGGGCAAAGGGGCTTAATTGTAGCACAGCCAAAAACTGGAAAAACAATACTTTTAAAGGATATTGCCAACTCAATTGCAGCCAATCACCCAGAGGTTTATATGATTGTTTTGCTCATTGATGAGCGCCCTGAGGAGGTAACTGACATGGCTCGCAACGTAAATGCCGAGGTTGTATCGTCTACCTTTGACGAGCCTGCCGAAAGGCATGTAAAGGTTGCTAACATTGTGCTTGAGAAGGCTAAGCGTATGGTAGAGTGTGGCCACGATGTGGTAATTCTGCTCGATTCGATAACGCGCTTGGCTAGGGCGTACAATACTGTTCAACCAGCATCTGGTAAGGTTCTATCTGGTGGCGTTGACGCCAACGCTTTACACAAACCAAAGCGGTTCTTTGGTGCTGCACGTAATATCGAGAATGGTGGTTCCTTAACCATTTTAGCAACTGCGTTAATTGATACAGGTAGCAAAATGGATGAGGTAATTTTCGAGGAGTTTAAGGGTACTGGCAATATGGAGTTGCAGCTCGATCGTAAATTATCAAACAAGAGGGTTTACCCTGCAGTTGATGTTACCGTTTCGAGTACACGTCGAGAGGATTTGCTCCTCGATAAGGAAACTCTAAATAAAACGTGGATACTCCGAAATTACCTTACCGATATGAACTCGGTTGAGGCCATGGAGTTCCTTCGCGATAGGTTGGTGAAAACCAAAACGAATGAGGAGTTCTTTATGACCATGAATAGCGACATCTAAGAAAGAGTAATATATTTTTTAAAGGGGCTTGCCAAAAATAACTTTTTGGGAAGCCCCTTTATCTTTTATACCCCATAATCAATATAATGAAAGAACTGTTTCTGGGTTAAACCAGAATTGAACTCTTTAGAATAAAGGCTGAAACTTTCTAAATAATAATATTAGGTGGAAGGGCATACTCTTAACAATACCTTAATCAGGCAGAAATGTATAGTCGGGGTGAAAGGATTCGAACCTTCGACCTCGTCGTCCCGAACGACGCGCGCTAACCGGGCTGCGCTACACCCCGAATGTTATACCTTAATTTCCTTCCAGAATGATTGATGAATAGGGAACTACATAAAATTCTTTGGTAAATTTAGAAAAAACTATGCTCTCTTGTTTTATTTGCCGTAAAAAAATATCTTTACATAAGTAAAAAGGTGTACCATGCACGAAGAGATAATTCACTTTGCCTGGAAATATAGTTACGCCATTTTTAATGGGGTTAAGCTAAATGATGGTGAGAGCATTGAAGTGATTTCGCCGGGCATACATAATTTTGATTCGGGACCCGATTTCTTTAACGCAAAGGTTAAGATTGGCCATACGGTTTGGGCAGGTAATGTTGAGATTCACATTAACTCTTCCGATTGGAACAGGCATAACCACAATACCGATCCAGCCTACGACTCGATAATCCTTCATCTTGTTGCAAATTACGACTGTGATGTGCTAAATAGTCAAGGAAAAAAGGTTCCTACTGTTGAAATTCCATACCCCAATGAGTTGGAGTGGGAGTTGCAAAGGCTAGTTGGGCAAAAAGCATGGATACCCTGCGCAGATGTTTTGCCACAATACAACTCCTTTTCGCTCCGTGTGTGGTTATCGTCATTGGCAGCCGAAAGGCTTGAGATGAAAACGGAACAGGTTAAGGGGCTTGTTGAGATGTTCCAGGGAAACTGGGAAGAAGCTTTTTACTTGTCCCTTGCCCATAGTTTTGGTTTAAAGGTGAACGCTCTGCCGTTCGAACTTTTAGCAAAAGCAACTCCGCTTAAAACTTTGGCAAAGATTAAGGATAATCTTTTTAGCATTGAAGCACTGCTGTTTGGTCAGTCCAGTCTACTGCCCGAGGATAACCAAGTCGATGATTATGCACTGAAATTAGCAAAAGAGTACGCTTACCAAAAGCTTAAATTTGGATTGTCACCTATTCCAAAACATTTATGGAAATTTATGCGGCTTCGCCCTGCCGCTTTTCCAACGGTAAGGATTGCACAATTCGCCATGTTAATCCATAGGTCAACAGGGTTGTTCTCCAAGTGCCTTGAGGCTTTAACGTTACAGCAACTTTACGATTTGCTAAATGTACAAACATCGGAGTATTGGCATAATCATTACACTTTTAGCAAGGAGTCTGTCCCCCGTAGCAAGAATCTTGGTAAGTCTACTTTGGATGTTATTATCCTAAATACGATTATACCATTCACATTTGCTTATGGTGTTGCCCGTGGTAACAAACAGTACAAGGATAAGGCCCTAAGTTTTCTAGAGTCAATGAAGCCAGAAAAAAATAGCATTGTGAAAGGTTTTGCAGAATTAGGGGTTAAGGCTGATAGCGCTTTTTTTTCGCAAGCCTTAACACAACTTAAGCAAGAGTACTGCGATAAACGAAAATGTTTATACTGCCAGGTTGGCGCAAATGTGCTTTTAAAGAGAGTTTAAGGTGTCGCTAAAAGATTGTATTAAGGCATGGTTCGGCGTGTTCTGCAAAATAATATGAGAATTGTCCTTTTGTTTAATAAAAAGCTATTACCTTTGCGGTCTGAAAAATGCTTTCGATATACCCACTAATTTACTGATTAGCCATGAATTATTTAACAGCAGAAAAGAAGCAGGAGTTTTTTAAAGAGTACGGGAAGTCTAATAACGACACAGGTTCTCCAGAGGGCCAAATCGCGCTATTTTCCTACCGTATCAGTCACTTAACAGAGCATCTTAAGAAGAACCGTAAAGATTATGGAACTCAAAGAGCATTGTTAAAACTGGTGGGTAAGCGCAGGAGGTTGTTAGATTATCTTAAGGAACGCGACATTGAGAGATATCGTGAAATTATTAAGGCTTTAAACTTAAGAAAGTAATGAACAAAAAGGCAATTGTTTCAATTGCCTTTTTTTAATAAAAAAATGAGGAATCAGAGGGGTTGTATGTTCCTTCTGATTTTTTTGTCTAAAAAAGACTATTATTTATTTATCAATACATTTGATAGCGTATGTTTAAAGAAGTAAAGAAATCAATTGATTTAGGTGATGGAAGGTCCATTACCATCGAAACGGGCAAGTTAGC
>JAQUJY010000042.1 GCA_028680705.1 Bacteroidales bacterium | reverse complement strand
GCCATCATATAACTGATATTCAATTACATAAAGATAAAAAAATCAATTGAATTAGCAATAGAAAACACTAAACATTTTACTATTAAAATCAAAAATAGCTGCCCCAGTTATGAGACAGCTACTTTTTGTTGATTTTTAGGACAATAGAACACATTGTAGTGTTCTGTGCCCATGCCTTCCTTTATTCTAAGTTATTCTGTCATAATTTCCGTGCTGCAATTTTGATAAATCTTTCCAATACTTCATCACGTCAATATCGTAAAGCATTGTTAGAAAGCAACGAATGTTGTGACTTCTCGAAATATTTTCTATTTTTATACCAGAAGCAACCGTTAAAATTATATTTTCTGTAGATTATCCGCTCAACATACATAGGCCAAATATGCTTTTAGATTTTTGGAACGAAATAGTGGTAAAAAACCTTGCACTAATTCTATTAGTGGTTTACCTACTTACTGTTCTATCAACAGCAGTAATGGTAATTCACGAAAAAAGAGATCCTGCAAAAACCAGCATTTGGGTATTAATCCTAATCCTTATGCCCATAATTGGGCTAATTTTCTACATGTTTTTTGGTCAAAGCCATCGAAAAGAAAAAATTTTTAACCGAAAAAGCTTGCGTGACCATCAGCAAATTGCGCAGATAAGCAAAAATCAGCTAAAGGATATTAGGGCAGAAAAGTATATTGATATTCCCAGTATCGAAGAGAATATCCGAATAATTACTCTTCTTTTAAATAATAGCAAAGCTTTGCTTACGCTTTATAATTCTGTTGATATTCTTCAAACAGGTCCAAAGACTTTTGGGTCTATTATTGAGGCAATAGATGGGGCAGAATCAAGCATTCACCTTGAGTTTTATATTATTGAAAATGACGGGATTGGGAATTTAATTCAGAAAAAACTTATCGCAAAAGCGAAAAGTGGAGTCGAGGTAAGGCTAATTTACGATGATGTAGGTAGTTGGCATTTACCAGAGCGTTACATTGAAGAACTAAAAAATGCGGGCGCCGAGGTTTACCCCTTTATGAAGGTTAAATTCCCATTATTAACGAGCAAGGTTAACTACCGTAACCATCGTAAGATAATTGTTATCGATGGTAAAATTGCCTTTATGGGTGGGATGAACATTGCCGATAGGTACCTTAAGGGTAATAGTACTCTAGGAACCTGGTACGATACTGTTTTGCGCATAGAAGGCGAGGCTGTAAGAACCCTGCAGGTGATATTTCTTACTGATTGGTTTTTTGTGAGTAATATTATTATCTCTGATAGGGATAAGTATTTTCCTGAATTTACTCCAGTTCACAAACATGCTTTACAGGTAACGGCAAGTGGCCCCGACTCCGATTGGGCTTCAATAATGCAAGCGTTTTTTGCTGGAATTACGAGAGCCCAAAAGCATATCTACATAGCCACACCATATTTTATACCCAATGAGAGTATTTTAACTGCACTAAAAACAGCCTCCCTTAGCGGGGTTGATGTTAGGATTATGCTTCCTGGTAAGTCTGATTCAACT
Organism: Bacteroidales bacterium; assembly: GCA_028680705.1. Taxonomy (GTDB): domain Bacteria; phylum Bacteroidota; class Bacteroidia; order Bacteroidales; family Tenuifilaceae; genus Perlabentimonas. The sequence continues at coordinate 23,368 of JAQUJY010000042.1, read as the reverse complement.
GTTATTTACTGGAGTTCAATGTCGTATGTGTCTGAACTATTGGTTGCAGGAATTAAGGTTTACCTCTTTCAGGGAGGATTTAACCACTCAAAAATTCTGATGATTGATAGTAGTTTTGCCTCTGTTGGTTCGGCAAATATGGATATACGCAGCTTCGAGGATAATTTTGAATTGCTAACTATGGTTTATGATAAAGAGTTAACCCTTCAACTTGAAGCACAGTATTTAAAAGATTTAAGAAGGTGTAAAATGTTAGATTTGAAACAATGGAGCAAACGATTGGTAAAGCAAACCTTCAAGGAATCGGTTGCTCGAATGTTTAGCCCACTGTTTTAGGCATGGAATTTGAATAGCAATACTGTTGAAATAATAATAATTCATTAAAATCTAAAAAAAAATAAGTTTATGAAAAGATTAGCATTTTTAATATCAACCTTAATGGTTGTTTCGCTTGCAGCAAATGCCCAATTCTTGCGTTTTGGTGTAAAGGGAGGTGTTAGCTCATCTACTGTAAAAATCGATAAAACCACATTTTCAACTCCTGATAATGCGCAGAGTTTTATTGTAGAGCAAGGCGACTCAAAAATGGGCTTGCATTTTGGTCTATTTGGAAGAATTCAGGTATTGGGTTTCTATGTTCAGCCCGAATTACTTTTTACCCAGTCAAAGGGAGAGGTAATTCTGACGGAGATAACCAATGAGACATCTCCCATAGAAAGTATACGTGAGCAAAAATTTAATAAATTCGATATCCCTGTAATAGTAGGGTGGAAACTTGGCCCTGCACGAATAGGCATAGGCCCCGTAGCTTCTTTTATGCTTAGCGAGAAGGATGGCTTAAAGGATAAGTTGGCCGATGTTACCAACGAAACCGTAAAGAGTAATTTTAAGAATGCAACATTTGGTTACCAGGTTGGTGTTGGGCTCGATATTCTTAAGTTTGCCACGCTTGACGTAAGGTATGAGGGAAACTTAAGTAAGTTGGGTGATGGCGTTAACATTGCAGGCAAACATCATAGGTTTGATCAACGAAATCCACAGTGGATTTTTAGCCTAGGGATTTTCTTTTGATGAACGGTTAAAAATATTACACGAAACTATAGGGTGTAATTAGCCCCTTTTTCAGGCAGCCAGTCGCTTATACGCGTTACTGGCTGCCTGTTTGTTTTTGACTAATTTTTGATTAAATATTGATTTATTATCCATATATTTATGCTTCGGTTACCAAAAAATAGGTTGATAATCACTTTTGGCTAATTTATGATGGTAAGAATAACTGTAATACTTGATAATATTCTATTTAAATTAGGTGGGTTTTTAAACCCAAAGCCCAGTTCGTCTTTAACTATCAATTCTAATAATTGTAGGGTAAAGAATCAGTCCTCGCTCTTTCTTTTGTTAACTCTTTTTACAGACCAACCATTAGTGTTAGTTAGCGTTGTTTTAGGCTTATTAACCTTAGCTTTGGCCACTGTATTATTTTATGTTTACCGCAGTAAAAGCACCTTAAAAATCCGCTATAGGAAACAAGAGGAAAATAATGAGCATTTCCTCGATCAAATAAATGATTTAAGGGATAGTCTTTTAAATAAAGAGGTTGAATACAATCATTTGTTTAAGCTGAACTCAATTTACCTCAAGGATATTCAAGCGCTAAAGATTGAGGTTAAAGATGCTCAAATGATGGCAGAGGAAGCCGATATACTTAAATCGAATTTTTTGTCTAATATGAGTCATGAAATTCGCACTCCGATGAATGGCATTCTAGGCTTTTCCCAACTTTTACAGCAAGAAGATTTAGATAGGGATATGCAGTTTCGCTATCTGGATATTATTTCTCATAACGGAACAATGCTGGTAAACCTCATTGATGATATAATAGATATATCGAAAATAGAGGCTGGACAACTTCCCTTAAATAAAACGGATATTAACCTCGATGATCTTATGTTTGACCTCTATACATTTTTTAATGAGATTAAATTCAAACAAGAGAAAGAGCATATATCCTTAAGGCTACTGAATTTGAACGACGATGAGAGTAACTTATTCCATACAGATAGCCATAGGCTACAGCAGGTGCTTACAAATCTTATAAGCAATTCGATTAAGTTTACCGATAAAGGAGTTGTTGAGTTTGGTTATATCAACAAGAAGGAGGAGAAGCTGATTCAGTTTTATGTACGTGATTCGGGTATTGGAATTCCTGCTGATAAGCAAAAAATTATTTTCGATAAATTCAGGCAAATTGAAGAAGGATCGACTCGGAAATATGGAGGAACAGGAATAGGTCTGTTTATTAGTAAACACATTGTTGGCATGTTGGGTGGTAATATTTGGGTTGAATCTGAGGTAGGAAAGGGATCTACTTTTAATTTCACAATGCCCTACGACCAGATTCAGCAAAAAGATAATATTGCTAAGGTTTTTACACCTATAAAAAGAAACTATGATTGGGCAAACAGGCATATAGTTATTGCAGAGGATGTTGAAACAAATTTTAGATTCTTAAACGCAATATTGTCCCAAACCAAGGCAACGATTGTGTGGAAAAAGGATGGTGAAGAGGCAGTTAACTTTTGTCGGCAGAATCCAGATATCGATCTGATTTTAATGGATATACAAATGCCGAAAATTGACGGGTATGAAGCTACAGGGCTAATTAAAAAGATTAACCCTAAAATTACAATCATTGCCCAAACTGCCTATGCAATGCCCAACGATAATCTTAAATGCATTGAAGCTGGCTGTAATGACTATATTTCAAAGCCTATTAATTCAGAGTTGCTCCTCGAAAAGTTAGATCCCTATCTAAGGGAAGGGGCTAAAATTCGTTAACTACTCTTCTCAACTTTATTAATCTTTCCAAAAGATTCTCCAGTTTATTTAGTTTTAGCATGTTCGCACCGTCGGATAAAGCTTTGCTTGGATCGGGGTGTGTTTCAATAAATATTCCATCGGCTCCTGTAGCAATAGCGGCTCTTCCCATGGTATCTATAAGTTCTGGTTTGCCTCCAGTTACACCACTGGCTTGGTTGGGTTGCTGAAGTGAGTGGGTTAGATCGACTACCACAGGGTACCCAAACGATTTCATGGTGGGGATTCCCCTAAAGTCAACTATTAAGTCCTGATAGCCAAAGGTAGTGCCTCGCTCAGTTAGTATTACATTTGGATTCCCTGTCTCAATTACCTTTTGGGCGGCAAATTTCATAGCTTCGGGGGCAACGAACTGGCCTTTTTTTATGCTAATTAATTTTCCTGTTTTGCCTGCGGCAACTAGTAGATCAGTTTGACGGCAAAGGAATGCCGGAATTTGAAGTACATCAACATATTGCGCAGCTATTCCAGCCTCTTCGGCTGTGTGGATATCGGTAATAACGGGTACATTAAAATCTTTCCGAATTCTGGCCAAAATTTCAAGCGCTTTCTCATCACCAATACCTGTGAATGAATCGAGACGAGATCGATTTGCCTTTCTGTACGATGCTTTAAAGATGAAAGGGATTGAGTGCTTGTTGGATAAATTGCAGATATATTCTGCAATCTGACGTGTTATTTCTTCTGATTCAACAGCGCATGGTCCAGCAATAAGTAAAAAGTTGCCCGAGTTCAGATGCTTTATCTTTGGTATCGATTCTAATATCTTCATGGTTATTTCTGTTATTAATCTATTCGTTTTTGTACTTCTTACCCCAGAGTTTATCCATTAGGGCATTAATTTCGTTCTCCTTTCTATTGTTTTGTGGAGTGTAAAGCGTTGATCCCGATAGTTCCTCTGGAAGAAACTCTTGATCAACAAAGTTATTAGAGTAACTGTGGGAATACTTGTAATCTTTGCCATAGCCTAATTGCTTCATCAACTTGGTAGGCGCATTTCTTAAATGTAATGGTACAGAGAGATCTCCACTTTCCTTAACCAGTGCTTCAGCCTGGTTTATTGCCATGTATGCCGAGTTGCTTTTAGGGCTAGTGGCAAGGTAGATGGCTGTTTGTGATAGAATTAACTTAGACTCTGGCCACCCAATCATCTGTACTGCCTGAAAGCAAGTTGTTGCCAATAGTAAAGCGTTGGGGTTTGCCAAACCAATATCTTCAGATGCTAAAATGATTAGTCGGCGGGCAATGAATTTGGGATCCTCACCACCCTCAATCATTCTTGCCAGCCAGTAAACAGCAGCATTGGGGTCGCTACCCCGTATGGATTTAATAAAGGCAGAGATAATATCGTAATGCTGTTCGCCGCTTTTATCGTATCTGGCAATATTCTCTTGAAGTCTATCGGTAACAATGGTATTGTTAATTAGAACCTCGTCATCGGGTTGTGAACTTACGATGATGTCGAGTATGTTGAGCAATTTTCTGGCATCTCCGCCTGAATAACGAAAAAGCGCTTCGGTTTCCTCAACAATAATGTTCATTTCTTTATAATCTACATCACTATTAATTGCTCTTTCAAGCAAACTATGCAATTCCTCTTTATCGAGCGATTTAAGAATGTAAACCTGGCAGCGCGAGAGAAGCGGAGGGATAACCTCAAATGAAGGATTTTCAGTGGTGGCCCCAATCAGTGTTACAACGCCCTCTTCAACGGCTCCCAGTAGTGAATCCTGTTGAGATTTACTAAATCTGTGAATTTCATCAATAAACAGTATGGGGGATGGATGGCTAAAAAAACGTTGCGATTTTGCTTTTTCAATTACATCTCGCACATCCTTAACACCTGAATTAACTGCGCTAAGCGAGTGGAAAGGTCTGTTTAACTTGTTTGCCACTATACGGGCAAGGGTTGTTTTTCCAACACCTGGCGGTCCCCAAAGGATAAACGATGAAAGTTTACCCGTATCAATCATCGTTCGAACAATTCCATTATGGCCAACCAAATGCTTTTGCCCAATAAATTCGGTTAAATCTTTTGGTCTAAGTCTTTCTGCTAGTGGTGTGTTACCCATTCAAGTTGTGTTTATGCAAAGTTATGAATGTTTTATCTAAATACAATTAGCAAATAATTATTGATTTTATACGAACAAAATATGCGAATTTTTCGGTAGCGAGTTAAAAAAAGATTAATTTAGTTAAACCATTTTCGCTTAATATTTGTTAGCAGTGTTATACATTCGTTTGAATCGATAACTAAAACCTAATAACCATGAAAAACTTTCTTTTTAGAGTTGTACCATTATCCCTTTTAATGCTTTTTTCAGGAACTGTTTTTGCCCAGCAAGAGATTGCTGATTTTCTACAGGGTGGTGTTGGTGATGCAAAAAAACTTGGAAATGCGTACCTAGAGCCTTTTGGAAAGATGTTCGGCACATCACTTAATGGTGGTTGGTATCAGGCTGCGGCTCCGCACAAACTATTTGGCTTTGATGTTACCTTTACCACATCAATTGTTACGGCTCCAAGTAGTTCTAAAACCTTTGATGTTAACGATCTTAATTTGGATAAATTAATTGTTATGGGTAGCAACAGCATAGCTCCCACAATTTCTGGTTCCTCATCTACAGTGGGACCTCAAGTTGCTCACGAGGATGTACCAACCGTACCGTTATTTACCTTACCAAAAGGTGGCGGACTCCCTCTTACACCAATGATGCTGATTCAGGGTTCAATAGGTTTACCGTTTCACTCAGAACTAACCGTTAGGTTTTTACCCCCAGTAAACGTGCCAAAGATGGGTAAGGTTGCTTTATGGGGAGTTGGTGCTAAGAATGAGTTTAAGGAGTTTATTCCGGGGCTAAAGTTAGTTCCTATCGACCTTTCAATAATGGTAGGCTATACAAAGTTTACCAGTGAGTTTGATGTAAATTATAAGCCCGATCCTGCCAACATGCCCAGTGGATATAACTCCTCTGACTTTGATGGACAAAAACTCGCTTTAGATGCTTCTGGCTTCACTGCAAGGTTATTAGTGGGGAAGTCTATTCCTATCCTTTCTGTTTATCTCGGTTTGGGCTATAGCACTGCTACTACCGATTTTGGATTAAAGGGTAACTATCCAATTGGTGTTGAGCCAAATTATGCTGATGTTATTAACGATCCATTTGTGCTGGCTTTTACCAACTCTAACTTTAGCGCAAATGCTGGCTTTAGGGTTAGGCTTAGTGTAATATCACTTAATTTTGATTACACCGTTGGCGACTATGCGATGTATTCTGCTGGGCTTGGAATTAGCTTTAGATAATAATATATAACAAAATTGTTCAGAAGAGGGGGAGTACTTACTTCCCTTTTTTGCTCTTTAGGTTTTCATTTAAGATAAGGAGGGTGATGTTGTGAGCACCGGAAGTAAGTTGTTTTTGGAGTAGAAGAATAGTTGTATTGCCGATGAATAGTAGTAGAGATAGGATGTAGCATAGGTTTTTATCTTATATTGCATTCTTTTTTTACCTTTGCCATCAATTTTAACTCTAAATATTTTTATGGGCTATAGCATAGTTTTGTTATGGCTATTACTAACCTAAATTTTATAAGGATGAAATTACTTGAAGGTAAAACAGGATTAATTACCGGTGGTGCCCGAGGAATTGGTCGTGCAATTGCCCTTGACTTTGCAAAACATGGTGCAAACGTAGCGTTTTCTGATATGAGTGCCGATGATAATTTTACCAGTCTTGAAAAAGAGATAACAGCTCTAGGTGTTAAGGCAAAAGGATACGTTTCCGATGCAAGTAATCTAGAGTCTTCTCAAAAAATGGTTGATGAGGTTGTTAAGGATTTTGGCAGAATAGATATTTTGGTTAACAACGCTGGTATAACACGCGATACACTTCTAATGCGAATGACAGAAGAGCAATGGGATTTAGTTATGAATGTTAACCTAAAGTCGGTTTTTAATCTAACTAAAGCAGTTCAAAAGTATATGCTTAAGCAGAGATCGGGTTCTATTATTAACATGAGTTCTGTTGTGGGTGTATCGGGTAATGCTGGTCAGTCAAACTATTCAGCATCTAAAGCTGGTATTATTGGCTTTACAAAATCTATAGCTCGTGAGCTTGGATCGCGAAATATTCGCTGTAACGCTATTGCCCCTGGTTTTATAATTACCGAGATGACCCATAAACTACCTGACGAGGTTCGCGAGGATTGGATTAAGAAAATTCCTTTGCACCGTGGTGGAACACCTGAAGATGTGGCCAACACAGTTGTGTATTTAGGGTCTGATCTATCGAGCTATGTTAGCGGACAGGTTATTAACGTTTGCGGTGCAATGAATACCTGATATTATTTTTGACAATAACAGAGGGCTGTTCTTAATTGTTAATAAGGCAGCCCTTTTTTTGTTGAATTTACACTCATCAATTTATTTCGACCACGATTTTGCCCGCACAACGGCATCAGCCCATTTAGCCTTTAAACAATCAGCCATTTTGTTTGACATTTGGGGTAAAAACCTGTGGTTTAGCTGCCATTGCTTTTTAAGTTCATCAATATTAGCCCAAAATCCTGTCGACAGGCCTGCTAGGTATGCTGCGCCAAGCGCAGTTGTTTCTGCAACCTTAGGTCTGATAACGGGAATGCCTAAAATATCACTCTGAAACTGCATAAGCAGATTATTGGCCGATGCACCTCCATCAACTCTCAACTCGGTTATCTTCATGTTTGTGTCGGCTTCCATGGCATTCATCACATCCATTGTTTGATAGGCAATTCCCTCAAGTGCTGCTCGTGCTATGTGGCTGCGATTTGTGCCACGGCTTATCCCAACCATTAAACCCCTTGCATACTGATCCCAATGGGGAGCACCCATGCCGGTGAAACTTGGTACAAAATAGAGATCACCGTTGTCAGGAACTTGCGCTGCCAAAGTTTCAACTTCAGCCGATGAGTTTATTATTCCCAAACCATCGCGTAGCCATTGCACCACTGCTCCTGCAATAAAAATGCTGCCCTCAAGCGCATAGGTTACCTGCCCGTCTATTTGCCAAGCAATGGTGGTAATAAGGTTGTTGCTTGATATAAATGGTTTTTGACCAGTGTTTTTTAGTATAAAACAACCTGTGCCATAAGTGTTTTTAACCATTCCCTCGTTAACGCACATTTGGCCAAACATTGCCGCCTGTTGGTCGCCTGCAATACCGCTAATTGGTACTTTGGATGCAAAGAATGTTGTATTGGTATAATCGTAAATTTCACTCGATGATGCTACCTCAGGCATCATGGCCAAAGGGATATTAAGTAGTGCAAGTAGTTCTTCATCCCATTTTAGTGTATTAATATTGAACAGCATTGTACGACTTGCATTTGAAACGTCGGTAACGTGTCTACGGCCTTGTGTAAGTTTCCAAACCAACCAGGTGTCAACAGTTCCAAAAATGAGTTCCCCTTTTTCGGCTTTAGTTCTTGCGCCCCTAATATTATCGAGTATCCATTTTATTTTGGTTCCGCTAAAGTAAGCATCAATTACAAGTCCCGTTTTTTTGCGAACCTTTTCAGCTAATCCTTTCTCCTTCAATTCATCGCAAAAGCCTGATGTTCTCCTGTCTTGCCACACAATTGCATTGTAAACGGGTTCCCCCGTTCTTTTATCCCAAACAATGGTAGTTTCGCGCTGATTGGTAATACCAATGCCCTGGAGCTGGGAGCCATTAATACTTATTTTTGACATGGCCTCGGCGGCCACTGCAACTTGCGACGACCAAATCTCCATAGGATTGTGCTCAACCCACCCTGGCTTTGGGAATATTTGAGAAAACTCTTTTTGGGCAACAGAACGTATGTTTCCGTTTTGATCGAAAAGTAATGCTCGTGAACTGGTTGTACCTTGATCTAGTGCAAGGATAAATTTCTCCATTATTGTAAATGTTTAAGCAGGAGCAAATATTGTAAAAAAGTTTATGTTGACCAATTATTACTGATAATGACGTGTCTATGCAAATTGAAGAAAAAAAACAACAACTTGGTGTTGTAATTAAACTAATATAATGACTGTTTGCTAATGTTTGGCAACTCGATTTTATTAACTTTGTAGTTGGTAAAGATATTATTAAACTAAGAAATATTAAAGCATAATAGACAATGAGCGTGCTAGTTAACAAAGATTCAAAGGTTTTAGTACAAGGGTTTACCGGAAGTGAGGGATCCTTTCATGCTTCGCAAATGATAGAATATGGTACAAATGTGGTAGGTGGAGTTACTCCAGGTAAAGGTGGGCTAAAGCATCTTAACCTACCCGTTTTTAATACAGTTGCCGAAGGTGTTAATGAAACAGGTGCCAATGTATCGGTAATTTTTGTTCCGCCTGCCTTTGCTGCCGATGCTATTATGGAAGCCGCCGATGCTGGCATCCTTGTAATTGTTTGTATTACCGAGGGAATACCAATTTCACAAATGGTTACCGTTAAGCATTATCTTGAGGGTAAAAAGGGCGTAAGGCTGATTGGGCCAAACTGCCCCGGAATTATTACACCGGATGAGACAAAAGTTGGTATAATGCCTGGTTTTATCCATAAAAAAGGTACAGTTGGTGTTATCTCTCGCTCAGGAACATTAACCTACGAGGCAGTGGATCAACTCACAAAGGCTGGTTTGGGGCAAACCACTTGCATTGGCATTGGTGGCGATCCTATAGTTGGAACAACAACGCTTGACGCTATAAAACTATTTAATGATGATCCGGAAACAAAGGGGATTGTTATGATTGGGGAGATTGGAGGGAGCATGGAGACCGAAGCTGCCTATTGGATTAAGGAGAACTGTAAAAAACCTGTGGTAGGTTTTATTGCAGGACAAACAGCCCCTAAAGGTCGTAGGATGGGACACGCTGGAGCAATTATTGGAGGGGCTGATGATACGGCTGCTGCAAAAATGAAAATTATGCGCGAGTGCGGAATTCATGTGGTGGAATCTCCTGCCCAAATTGGTCAAACCATGGCTAACGTTTTAAAATAATTTCGTAAAACATCGCGAATGCCTTTTGTAAAGTATATCGTAAAATTTACTGTAATAACAATGCTACTGGTTATGAACCTTATATCTAAGGTTTATGGTCAGGATAATGCTGTTGATTTTGATAGGCTGAACGTCGAGCATGGTCTTTCACAGAACACGGTTTATACAACAATTCAGGATCACAAGGGTTTTCTTTGGATGGGTACTGATGATGGTTTGAATAGGTACGATGGGTATAGTTTCAAGGTATACACAAATAGGATAGGAGTTGAGGGAGCAATCTCGAATAGTAGAGTTATTGCCCTGCTTGAGGATAGTAAGCATAGGCTTTGGGTTGGTACAATTGGTGGTGGCCTAAATAGATATTTATGGGAAACCGATACTTTTATTAATTATAGGCACTCCTATTCCGATTCAACATCGCTTAGCAACAATAGGGTGATGGCACTAGCTGAGGATGTGTCAGGGAAGATTTGGATCGGTACAGCAGATGGTGGACTTAATCTTTTTGATCCTGAAACAGAAACATTCAAGGCATATATAAACACTCCAGAAAGGCCCGATGTTTTACCTAGCAATGTTATTCGCTCTCTTTATGTAGATTCGAAGAATATACTTTGGGTGGGCACCGATAATGGAATTGCTACTTATTGTAGCGAGACTAATTTATTTACTCCATTTAATATTAAGTTACCACAGGGAAATGGCGATCTTAAAATAATTAGACGCTTTCTTGAAGATAAAGAAGGTAACCTTTGGATAGCCACTGATGAGGAAGGCCTTATTTGCTACAATATTAAAACCCAGGAATACAATTTTTATAGATTTAACCCGAAAAATAAAAATTCTATTCCTCATAATACTGTACATGATTTGCTCCTTGATGAAGCAGGTTCAATGTGGATAGCAACTTACGGAGGATTGAGTAAGCTTAATTTGGAATTAAAAACCTTTACAAATTACTTCCATAGCATTATTGATCCTAATAGCATAGGCAGCAATTTGATACGTTCCCTTTTTGAAGATTCAACTGGTGTTTTTTGGGTTGGAACCTTCGATAATGGCTTGAGCAGGTCAAATATAAAGTTTAAGAAGTTTACTGTTTACCGCAATTACCCTGGAAATAGCTTTTATCTTGGGGCTTCATCCGCTGTTGTGGCAATTCATCAAGATAAACAGGGCTTTTTGTGGTTAGGGACATACGGTGAGGGCATAGCCAAGTTGGATTTGGAGAAGAACTCTTTTGAACAGATTAAGCACAGCCCCAATACCACAAATTCATTACCCAACGATTATATTACATCCATTGATCAAGATTCAAAAGGATATCTTTGGATTTCGACCTATGATGGAATTGCCAAGTATGATCCCATAAGTAAAATATTTAAACAGTTTAAGCACAATCCTGATCAACCCAGTTCACTTCCCGATAGGCGAATAAGGTATGTTTATGTTGATAGCAATGATGACGTTTGGACAGCCAATTTAAATTATGGTTTAAGCAAGTTATTACCTGATGGCAATTTTAAAACCTACCGTCACAGGTTTGATGATTCGAAAACAATAACACAGGATAGGCTTACGATTCTTTTTGAGGATAGTAAGGACAATTTTTGGATTGGAACAAGCAATGAAGGACTCAATCTGTTCGATAGGGAAAAGGAAGAGGTTGTGAAGGTGTATCGTGAAGATGATCTTGATTCCACGTCCATTATTTCGAGCAGGGTTTTAAGTTTTTATGAAGACTCCAAAGAAAGGCTTTGGGTGGGAACTGATGAAGGGTTAAGCCTTTTTAATTACGATACCGAAACTTTTACCAACTTTACTTCGCAGGATGGATTGCCAAACGATGTTATTTATGGAATCTTAGAGGATGGACAAGGCAGACTGTGGATGAGTACAAATAATGGGATTTCGTGTTTTACCATAACTGATGCTGATAATTTTACATTTAGAAACTACGACAAATATGATGGCTTCCCCAGCAATGAGTTTTCTCTGGGTTCCTCGTGTATTCTGAATAATGGGCAACTTGCCTTTGGTGGCATAAATAATTTTATTCTCTTCAATCCTCTGAGTATAATGGACAATGAGGTGGATCCCTTGGCCTATATTTATGAGGCTCGCATAATTGAAAGGGGAAGCAACGATGAGAATAAGGAAGAAACTACGATTAGTCTATTTGAAACCGATTCGTTAACCTTCAATTACTCCCAGAATAATCTTTCGCTTTATGTTACCGTATTGCATTATATTGCACCGCAAAAGAATAGGTATAAATATATGCTTGAGGGATTTGATAAATCGTGGGTAGTTGCTCAAAATTCCAACCGCTTTATTAAATACACTAACTTAAAACCAGGAAAATACACCTTTCGGGTTATAGCACAAAATCCAGATGGGAGATGGAATGCAGAAGGTGATAGTTTTACCTTTACCATAACTCCACCATTTTGGCAAACATGGCTGTTTTATTTAGGGTTAGCAATACTGGCTGTTTTGCTTATTTATGGTTTGATTGTATATCGGGATACAAGACTTTTGCATGCGAAGGAAAATCTTGAAGGAATGGTAGCCCTTCGAACAAAAGAGTTATCAAACCAGAGTGAAGAATTAAGGCTGCAAACGGAAAGTCTACATCGAGCAAACGATGATATTAATGCTAAATCTTTAATACTTAAAGAACAGAACAGAATCCTTGTAGGAAAGAATAATGAGATTACTATTCAGCGTAATGAGTTGGAAGAGCAGAAGAATTCACTTGCAAATCTTGCATGGGAACTTCAAGATAAAAATGAAGAGATTACAGAGCAGCGAAATGAAATTGAGCGGCAAAAAATAGATATTACTGATTCAATAATGTATGCACAGCGTATTCAGGAAGCCGTTTTGCCAACTCAACATCAAATTAGGGATCTATTCCCCGAGTTTTTTATTGTAAATAAGCCAAAAAGTATTGTTAGTGGCGATTTTTACTGGGCAACCCGAATAGGACGGTATAGAATTGTTGCTGTTGTTGATTGTACTGGTCATGGTGTACCAGGTGGTTTTATGAGCATGTTGGGCGTTTTAATGTTAAATGAGGTAATCTCATTAAGGGGTATTGTTAATCCAGCGGAAGTGTTAAATCAGCTTCGCGAGGGAATAATATCAGTGCTGCATCAAAAGGGTGAATCGGAAGATTCAACTGATGGAATGGATCTGTCGCTATGCGTTATAGACGATTATGATAACACCCTTGTCTATTCTGGAGCAAATAGTGCCATGATTGTTTATTCACCATCTAAAAAGCCTACCGAGGCGCTTAACGAGTACCGATCAGATAGGATGCCAATAGCCCATCATTTAATAATGGACCCATTTACTAACCAGACAATTAAACTGGAAAAAGGGGATATGATTTACCTTTATACCGATGGCATTATAGATCAGTTTGGGGGTACTCAAAATAAAAAGTTTCAGCCAAATAACCTTCGATTGTTTATTCATGAGAACAAGAAATTACCAATGGCTGAGCAGGGTAAGGAATTAGAAAAGGTTTTTTACGATTGGAAGGGAAACACTTTTCAGGTGGATGATGTACTGGTAATGGGGCTTAAGGTATAAAATTATCTGTATCTACTTTTTTAGCGCATCCCATATAATTTCAATTGGATGAAGGGATTGTCTTCCCGTTCCATCCATAATTTGATGTCTGCAACTAGTTCCAACTGCCGCAATAGTAGTGCTACTGTTGGTTTTTCTAACCTCAGGGAAGAGCACGAGTTCTCCTACTTTCATCGATAGATCATAATGCTCCTTTTCAAAACCAAATGATCCTGCCATGCCGCAGCATCCACTGGGAATTTCCTGAACCTCGTATCCTAAGGGATATCCTAACATTTGAATTGTAGAGTTGGTTGATGCAATTGCTTTTTGTTGGCAATGTCCGTGAAGTTTTATTACTCGTTTTGTCTCGTTAAACTGATCCTGCGTAATTCTTCCTGCATTTACCTCTTGTATAAAAAACTCTTCGAAAAGAAGACAGTGTTTTGAAATTTCTACGGCAAAATCTCTTAAATCTTCTGATACCAAGTCGGGGTACTCATCTCTAAAACTCAAAATTGCTGAAGCCTCAATCCCTACTAGGGGGGTAGCTTGCGAAATGTGTCCCATTAAATGTTTTACATTGTTATTCGCTATTCGCTTTGCGCTCATTAACAGCCCTTTTGATATATATGCTCTACCGCTTTCAGAAATGTTAGCAATCTGTACATCGTAGTTGAGTTGGGTCAGTATTTCAACCGCTTTTTTACCGATATGGGAATCAGTATAGTTAGTAAACTCATCGGCAAACAGGTATACTTTTCGCTTGCCATTTTTATTGACAGGTTTCTGTTTTTTTACCCAACTTTTCAGGGTTGATGAATTAATCTTTGGGAAATCTCTTTTGCTTGATATTCCAACAAATTTTTCCATTCCCCATTTAGTAAATCTCAATTTTATAATAGAGTTGAACAACCACGGAGCAACGCTTCCCACTGCATTAATTCTTGAGATATTGGCAATAAGCCATGTTCGTAACGGAATTCTGTGATTCTTATACCACTGATGAAGGAATTCGGCCTTGAACTTAGCCATATCAACATTCGATGGGCATTCATTTTTACACCCTTTGCAGGATAAACACTGGTCTAGTATGCTATAAATTTCTTTATGGTTAAAGGGATTGTTCTCAGTACTATTGGTTAAAAACTCTCTCAAAATATTGGCTCGCGCTCTAGTAGTATTCCATTCGTCTCGGGTAGCCATATAACTTGGGCACATCGTTCCACCAGCGTTATAATTTTTTCTACAGTCGCCCGACCCATTGCATTTCTCTATAGCCCGAAGTATCCCTTGCGTGCCATTAAAATTCAGTAGGGTTTCAATTGTATTTGGCTTATTGGTAGTGCTGTATCTTAGGCTTGAGTTAAGTGGAGGTGTGTCAATAATTTTTCCGGGATTAAAAATATTATTCGGATCCCAAGTTTGCTTAATCTGTTTCATGTACTGGTAAACACTATCGCCCACCATAATCGGAATCAGTTCGCCCCTTAGTCTACCATCGCCATGTTCTCCACTTAAAGACCCTTTGTAACTTTTTACCAAATGGGCAACCTCAAATGCAATTGTTCTGAATAGAGCAACATCATTTTTATCTTTCAAATTAAGTACTGGCCTTAGGTGAAGTTCGCCACTACCAATGTGTGCATGGTAAACACAATCGAGGTTGTATTTAAGCATGATTTTTTCAAAATCATGCATATAGGCAGGCAGATCTGTGGGGTCTACGGCTGTGTCCTCAACAAGCGAAACGGGCTTGGCATCGCCTTCAATATTTGATAGTACACCTAGCCCAGCCCTTCGTAACGACCAAACCTTGGCCATATCATCACCATAAATAATAGGGAAGTGGTAGCCGTAACCATTTTCCCGCATATCGCTCTCAATTATTTTGGCGGTATTGTCTAATTCAATCTTTGAGTTTGCCCAAATCTCAATAATCAGAATTGCACCTGGATCTCCCTGAATAAAGAATCGATTCTTTTGTTGCTCTATGTTTTGCTTAGTACACTCCAAAATAATATTATCCATCAGTTCCACAGCGCTTGGATTATATTTTAGCGCAATTAGATTAGCCTTAAAGGCTTCATTTCTGTTAGTCAGATGGATACACATTAGTGCCTTCTCCCTTGGGGGGAGTATTTCCAGGTTTAGTTTAATCTCCGTAATAAAGCCCAGCGTACCCTCTGAACCTGCTATTAGATTACAGAGGTTTAGCGGAATATCTTTCTCGGGATAAAAAACGGTTGAATTGGCAAGAAGATCAAGTGCATAACCTGTGTTCCTTCGTTTAATCGAGGGCTTTGGGTATTGCTCAATTATCTCGTCCCTAACGTTACTATTCGAGAGTAGACCGTGAATTGCTCTGTAGACATCTCCCTCGCGGTTTTTTAGCTGCAACTTTTCCGCAAGTTCTATTTCTCCAATTGCGCCAAACTCGTACTCATTTCCATCGTCAAGCATCATTTTAATCGATAGGGTATGGTCGCGGGTACTACCGTAAATTAATGAGTGGGAACCGCATGAGTTATTCCCTACCATACCCCCAATCATGCATCTATTGGATGTTGATGTTTCGGGTCCAAAAAGAAGTCCGTAGGGCTTAACATATTGGTTAAGTTCATCAAGTATAACTCCGGGTTCTACGGTAACCCAATGTTCATGCGGATTTAGATTAAGTATCTTTCCCCAGTTTTTCGAGAAGTCAACTACAATTCCGCTACCAACCACTTGTCCTGCTAGGGATGTACCTGCAGTTCGAGGAATTAGCGAGGTGCTGTGCTTTTTTGCAAGGGCAATTAGTAATCTTAAATCATTTTTTGTTTTAGGCAGAGCAACTGCAAGAGGTATCTCTCGGTAGGCCGAAGCATCGGTTGCGTATTGTAATCGGGTTGAAATATCAGTATATAAATCTCCTTTAAATTTTTTTGTCAGAGATTTAAGACTAATTTCTATAGCGTTGGTATTCATTTGAGAGTTTGATTTTAAAAAGGTAAAATTAGGAAATTCAAACATATTAAGTTCAATATATTTTCATGTACCTACAAGATCAAAGAATATAATTTTGTTAACATCGCTAAAATGCGGTTTTTTTCAACTAATTTAGACATATAATCCATTTGTGATGAAATTACTGGTTATTGTTTTAACGCTTTTATCATTCCCTTTTAGCATATTTCCCTCAAATATATACTGTATTCACAAGGAGCTAACGTGCAATTCAAGGAAAAATATCAATGTAGATTTATCAATTAATAAAACCCTTTGCCCTTCATTTTTGCAACACTTTCAGGAGCAATCAGGCAAAATTCACATACAGTCATTGCCCGAGGATGGAATGGCAATACATATTGATAATAAATTTACGGGTAAATTTACACCTGCAACAGTTGAGAATATACCCTTTGGTAAACATATTGTTAGGTTAACCCATCCGCTTTACCGAAGTCAAGAGGAATCAGTTGAAATTAGCGAGTTTGCAGTGGAACTCAAATTTAACATGGTTGCAGCTTATGCTGAACTGTCAATCAATACAACAAATGATGCAATAATTCATGTAGATAATAAACTAATTGGTTCCACTAGCTGGAAAGGTAAACTTGGTGAAGGACTGCATGTTATAAGGGTTGAAAAGGATGGTTTTTTCTCGCGCGAACAGCAGGTAACCATTCTGAGGGGAAGAGACATGCATGTTGATCTTATGCTAACTGCAAAAACTGGTTCATTAGAAATTACGACAGATCCGCCAGGTGCTATGATATCTCTTGATGGCAAAATGTATGGTTTAACACCAAAAACAATAAAGGATCTTCCTTTAGGTATTTATAGCCTATCCCTAGATAAACCAGAGCATACAGGCATTATAAAACGTGTAACTATTTCCGATTCGGAACTTCAGCAACTAGAGTTTACCCTAGCATCAGGTAAAGAGGTTACCATCACAAGCAGTTTGGATGGTACTTGGGTTTATATTGACAATGAAAGAAAAGGGGAAACACCCTTAAAAATTTGGCTAAAATATGGTAGCCATAATATTAAGTTGCAGAAAGAATCAATGGTTAAAATCGAAACCATTGAAGTTGCTCATGGTGGTGCGAAGGAATATAGTTTTATTCTATCTAACACCGTTGACCCTTTTGAGGGGCAACTCGTTCTTGTTAAAGGAGGTTCATTTAGGATGGGCGATTTGCTAGGAGATGGTAATAAAGAGGAAAAGCCTGTACATCCGGTAACAGTATCAGATTTTTACATTGGAAAATTTGAGGTTACCCAATCGCAATGGGAGAGCATAATGGGAAGCAATCCAAGTCATTTTAAGGATTGCCCTAACTGTCCTGTGGAACGGGTTAGCTGGCTGGATGTAAATGATTTTCTGGAGAAACTAAACGATGTTACAGACAAAAAATACAGGTTGCCAACTGAGGCAGAGTGGGAGTATGCTGCAAAAGGAGGGAATAAATCCAAGGGCTATAGGTACTCGGGTAAGAACAACGTTAACTTTGTTGCATGGTATTCTGGTAATAGCGGGAATAAAACTAATTTGGTTGGCCAAAAAGAGCCTAATGAGCTGGGAATTTTCGACATGAGCGGTAATGTATGGGAATGGGTGAGCGATTGGTTTGGCTACTTTACAGATATGCCTGAGGATAATCCTGTTGGGCCTGAGAATGGAGAATTTAAGATTGTTAAGGGGGGTAGCTGGTTCGGGTACATAGGGGGCAACCGTGTTTCGTGCAGGGGAAGTGACGAGCCCGTTAACAAGCGAAGCTATATTGGATTTAGGGTTGTAATATTGGCTGCCGATTTTTAATTGCATAGGATTGTCCCATTAAAAAAATGCTATTAATCATAGTTTTGTAACACTGCCTATCTTGTAATCCCTGTCATTTGAGTTGTTTAGGTATTACTCTCTTGTCTACGCTTCTTATACCTCAGGTTTTAATGAAACTTAACTTTAGGGTTACGATGTTTTTTGCTAATTTTGGTTGTCAAAAAAAAACTTGTTAATTAACTGAAAATCAAATAATAAAAAACACTCCATGAATATTTTAGTACTAAACTGTGGCAGCTCGTCGATTAAGTATCAGTTAATCGATATGTGCGAAAATGAAAAACTACTAGCCAAAGGTTTTGTTGAGCGCATTGGCATTACCGATGGGATTCTTACCCACAGGCCTACTGGGAAAGAGAGATACGAAATGGTTAAGGATATTCCCGATCATACTGTTGGCTTCAACCTAATTTTAAAAGCATTAGTTGACCCTAAACATGGCGTTATTGGTAGTTTGGATGAAATAAAAGCAGTAGGACACAGGGTTGCACACGGTGGCGAATTTTTTACAGAGAGTAGTTTGGTTGACGGAAGGGTTAAGCACGAGATAGAAAAATGTATTGAGCTTGCTCCACTGCATAATCCTGCAAACCTAAAAGGTATTATTTCCATGGAAAATCTGCTAACGGGTGTACCTCAGGTAGCCGTTTTCGATACATCCTTTCATCAATCGATCCCACGACATGCTTTTTTATATGCAATTCCTTACGAGTACTACGAGGAGCATAAAATTCGTAAATATGGATTCCATGGAACTAGCCATAAATTTGTTGCTCAAAAAGCCTGCAAGCTAGCTGGTTTGGATTTCGAAAAGAGCAAGATTATTACCTGCCACCTGGGCAATGGTGCATCAATTGCTGCTATTAAAAACGGAAAATCTATTGATACATCAATGGGTTTTACACCTGTAGATGGCTTAATTATGGGTACTCGCTGTGGCAGTATCGATCCAGGTGTACTGCTTTACATTGCTGAGAGGGAGAATCTGAATTTCAAGGGAATTAGCGATTTAATCAATAAGAAGAGTGGTGTAAGCGGAATTTCTGGATTGTCTTCAGATATGCGAGATTTAGAGAGTGCAGCAGCAGATGGCCATGAGCGTGCGCAACTTGCTTTAGAGATGTACGATTATAGGGTAAAACAATTTATTGGCACCTATGCAGCATCAATGAATGGGGTTGACCTTATAGTGTTTACAGGTGGAATTGGGGAGAACGATATTAGCCTTCGTAAAAATATTATAACCGAGCTAACCTTTTTGGGAATTAATTTTGACGATGACGCAAACAATGAAGCAAGGGGTAAGGATAAACTCTTAACAAAACCCGAATCAAAGGTTAAAGTTATGGCTATAACCACCAACGAGGAGTTGGTAATTGCTTCGGATACAGCACATATTGTAAATAAAATCAAAAAATAAGTATAAACTATTTATAAGTTAAACACACATAATATCTTTTAAATATGACTATTACAAAGCTTGATCAATTATTTGATGTTTTAAAGAAAAAGGCAAAGAAGCGCCTTGTTGCAGCATACGCAAACGACGATCATACCATTGAGGCCGTTAGTATGGCTGTTGATATGGGGATTATAGATGCTACCCTTGTGGGAGATGAGCAAACAATTAAAAAGGTTTGTGCTTCTCATAACATCGATCCTTCAAAATTTAGAATTGTACAGGAAAATGATGAGATGAAAGCTGCCGCAAAAGCAGTTGAACTAATTAACAATGGCGAAGGCGATGTGTTAATGAAAGGTCTTGTTAGCACCGATAAGTACATGAGAGCTATATTAAATAAAGAAAAAGGATTATTGCCTCCTAAAGCTGTGCTTAGCCATGTAACCGTAGTACAGGTTCCAACCTATCATAAACTACTAGTTGTTGGAGATGTTGCTATTATTCCTGCACCAGACCTAAGTCAAAAGGTTGCAATCACCAATTATTTAATTAAAACAGCGCACTCATTAGGCATTGAGAAGCCTAAAGTGGCTATTCTTGCTGCTACCGAGCAAGTTTCACCAGCAATGCAAGCTTGCGTTGATGCAGCATTAATCTCGAAAATGGCTGATAGGGGTCAGATTAAGGGTGCTTTTATCGATGGACCTTTGGCATTGGATGTTGCTCTGGAAAAAGAATCAGCTGAAATCAAAAAATTAACAGGCGAGGTTGCTGGTGATGCTGACTGCATCCTTTTTCCCAATATCGAAAGCGGTAACGTATTCTTTAAGGCCTGTACAAAGCTGGCTAAAGGGGAACTTGGAGCCATGGTAATGGGAGCAAAGGTACCCTGTGTTTTAACTTCGCGTGGTGATAGTGTTCAATCAAAAATGTACTCAATTGCGCTAGCAGCCAATGCCGCTAATTAATAAATAATAAAGTAAAATGGACAATTTTAAGATTCTAGCCATAAACCCTGGTTCAACCTCAACCAAGATTGCCGTTTACTGTAATTCAAAATCAGAGTTTTTAAAAACCATTAGACATACCTCTGAAGAGCTACAGCGTTTTGGCAGAGTGACCGATCAGTTTGAGTTTCGTAAAGATATTATTCTGAAAGAGTTGAAAGAGTCGCAGATCGAAATAGATAAAATATCGGCTGTTGTTGGCAGGGGAGGATTGATTAAGCCTATTGAATCGGGTGTTTATGAGGTTAATGATAGGATGAAGGAAGACCTTAAAGATTCTATTCGTGGAGAGCATGCAAGCAACCTAGGCGCTCTTATTGCCGATGATATTGCGCGTAGCTTGCCAAACGCAAAGGCTTACATTGCCGACCCCGTTGTGGTTGACGAATTGCAGGATATTGCCCGCATTTCTGGACATCCAAAGTTTGAGCGGGTATCCATATTTCACGCACTTAACCAAAAGGCAATAGCCAGGCAGTATGCAAAAAGCCTCGACAAAAAGTATGAGGAACTTAACCTGATTGTAGCGCACCTTGGGGGAGGAATCTCAGTGGGTGCTCACTATATGGGGCATGTAATTGATGTTAACAATGCTCTTGATGGTGAGGGACCATTCTCACCAGAACGTTCAGGTACAATTCCAGCGGGACAGCTAGCAAAACTTTGTTTTAGCGGTGAGCATACCTATGATGAGGTAAAGGGAATGCTTACTGGTAAAGGCGGACTCGTTGCCCATACAGGCTCCAATGATGCTTATGATCTTGAAATGAGAGCTAAGGCAGGCGATAAGAAAGCCCAGTTACTTCAGGATGCTATGTCGTACAATATTGCAAAGTATATTGGTCAAATGGCTGTAGTTCTCAAGGGTAGGGTAGATGGTATTATTTTAACTGGTGGTATTGCACATAATGCATACCTTGTTGAATATATAAAGGAGATGGTTGGTTTTATTGCTCTTGTAGCTGTGTATCCAGGAGAGGATGAGATGCAATCGTTGGCACTTAATGCCTTAATGGCCCTTAGAGGCGATGTATTACCCCGCGAGTATAAATAGCAAATTATTTACATATTGAGAATGCCCGAGGAATCGGGCATTTTTTTTTATAAATTATTCACTAAGCAGTAAAAAAAGAAACAAGTAAAAGGCTGAAAATCCTTACATAAGACTTGACAAACAGGGTTGATTACCAGCAAGAAGAAAATTATGTTTGATTTAATTTTCATTATAGCTCTTTAAAATAAATACTGGATTCTCTCATAATCTCCCAATTAAATTTTATTGACAAGAAACGATTGACTAAGTTAACCGACTCAATGGCTGACGGATAAAATTAAACTGAAAAGGCAGCTGAAATATTGATTGAATAAAAACACTTAAATGAAAAAACCTAGTTCCACAGACAAACTGCTTTCCGAACCCCAAACAAATTCTGCAAAGAACACAGCTGCAGCCGATAAGTTACGAAAAGCATCGCACCAGCATATCGATAAAGTTTATGATATGTTAGATAGTTCAAAGGAGGGGATTTCTGAGGAAACTGCTAAGAGTCGTATATCAACTTATGGTTTAAATGAAGTGGATTATGATCGAGCCCCTGCATGGTATACTCAATTGATAAAATCATTTATCAATCCCTTTATTCTTATTCTTGTAGCCATAGTTATAATTTCTTTCGCAATAGATGTTTGGTTAGCCGCTCCAGGAGAAAAGGACTGGAAGACCGTAATTGTTGTATCAGCAATGATTATCATCAGTTCTTTACTCAGTTTTTTTCAGGAATATAGAAGTAACCGTGCCGCAGAAAAATTAAAGGGAATGGTTACAACTACCGCAGCTGTTTTAAGAAAGGGTAAAAAGAGTGAAGAAATACTGATGTCGCAAATAGTGCCTGGAGATATCGTTTATTTAGCTGCTGGCGACATGATTCCGGCAGATTGTCGCGTAGTGGAAAGTATAGACCTGTTTATTGGAGAATCAATGCTTACCGGTGAATCGCTCCCAGTTGAAAAAATGGCATTATCAGTTAACAACTCTGAAAACAAGCCGCCTATCGAGTTAAATAACTTATGCTTTATGGGCACTAACGTTATTAGCGGTTCGGCTAAAGTTATAGTTATAGCCACTGGTTCCAACACTTATTTTGGGAGTATTGGCAAGAGCATAGTGGGCGAGAGTCCAGAAACTAGTTTTGATATTGGGATAAAGAAAGTTAGTGTTTTACTTATCCGATTTATGTTGGTGATGGTGCCAATTGTCTTTTTAATCAATGGTTTGGTAAAGGGAGATTGGATTGAAGCATTATTGTTTTCCATAGCAGTTGCTGTGGGTCTCACTCCAGAAATGTTGCCCGTTATTGTTACTGCTACTCTTGCCAAAGGCGCCTTGAGCATGAGCAAGCACAAGGTGATAGTAAAACGCTTGAATGCCATACAAAACCTAGGTGCCATGGATTTGTTGTGCACCGATAAGACTGGCACATTGACCCTTGATAAAATAGTTCTCTCACAACACCTAAATGTTATGGGTTTAGAGGATTATGAGGTTTTGAAATGGGCATATCTTAATAGTTTTCATCAAACAGGGTTGGTAAACCTGATGGACAAAGCCGTTCTTGATCATGTTGAAATTCACGACTATTTAAAGGTAGAAGAAGA
>JAQUJY010000133.1 GCA_028680705.1 Bacteroidales bacterium | reverse complement strand
AGGAAAACCTCTTTTTCAATCAAAAAAACAGAAATGTTGAGAGAAATACAGGAAATATATTCTTAGATATTAAAATACAACAAAAAAAGTAGCCGTCATCAAAATGTGATTTTGAGACGGCTACTTTACTATTTATGGTAGCTTCAAGTGGTATTAGAGTATTCAATCTTCGTTATGATTTACAATTTTTGAAGAGAATACCATGGTGAGTATTCCGTAAATAATTGCATAAATACCAATAAGAATTACAACAAATCGAGAACTTCCAAAAGGGTTAAACATAATTATTGCACCTAATACCAGCGATATTGCCCCTGTGGTTAAGTTAAGAACATCAATCATTTGCGATGTTTTTCTTGCGAAAAAGGTGCCAATAAAAACCAATCCAATAATGGCAGCCCATGCTCCAATGATAATCATTAAAAAGGCAGCAGCCGATTCGGGGTTTAGAATAATAACTATTCCCAAAATTAGGCTTATAATGCCTTCTGCAAGCCTTGCCTTCCAGTTGGGAGTAAGTTTTCGATATTGAATTGCATAGGTGGTAAGCACAATGCCACCAATTAAAATTGACAATGCAAAGTACACTGCAAGTGCTTTAATAGCTAAGTTAGGGAAGGCAAGAGCAATAAACCCGAAAATCAAAACTAATATCCCACCTAGTGAGGACATGCCCCATCTTCCAATTTTATTGTATTTCATATTTACCTGTTATTAATGTTTACTGTATTTTGCTTGATTTCACTTTTGATTATTAGGTATGAGATTGCTTTGCCTGCAAGTATAAAACTTCCTTGTCGTTAAAAAGCGTTGCTAATATAATTTAGTATTAAATCTCTGTAAATAACATCTGCAAATTACAAAAAATAATTTCAAAAGTCAATCCTAAACCTTGCGAGGGATTGGCAATTGGGTAAAAAACACTATTTGCTCCCGCACATTCTGCAGTACATAATATGGATTGGCTCATGGTCGTTAAGCTGCATGTTAATAGGCCATTTTCCGTTAAACAAATCGCACCACTCAGTGGGCAAAAGTATATCGGCAGCATCTTTTAGTAGCTGATAAAAGTCTGTGTTCTGTTTTACCCTTGGGTTGGCGTAAAAGTATTTAAGGTATAGTATAAGCGATTGTTTACAAGGGAAGTTGCATAAAACGTAGGGCTCCAGAATTGCTTGAGCATCATCATAACGCTTAAATGCCGAAAAGAACATGGATAAATCAATGGCCATCTGCTTTGCAGGAGGATGCTGAGAGTAGTACTCAGCTATATAATCAATTGAGGGTTTTATTAGATAGTCAAAATCGCCTAAACGGTTAATAAAATATTCCTTTTCGGCATTTTTAAAATGATAGAAAAGTTTTAGTTGACTCACAATATCGGGGTCAAATGATATTTGCTCAAGCCTATTAATTAAGTTTTGTAGTTCGCTTAACGTTTGTTGTTGGTAAAAAGGCTGATATTCGTTTTGATTCTGCTGTTTGATTAGGGTAATAAAATAGTTGTAGGCAATAATTGGGTCGGGGTAAGGGAAACGATTCAATTCTTTGAGTACCCTTAAACTATCGGCACTTGCTAAGAGTTCGCCTCTGTGTGCTAGAGTGTACCGTAACTTATTGTAATATATTGCTGCCAACGGCTCTGTATTTATGTCAAAATCACCAGTTCTAAGTGCAATGGGTAATTGATTTATCTTTTTCCACGACACACGTCCCATTAGGTTTCGGTTTAGAAGATATAGGTGAATCAACTCCAACCGTTTGGGAATTATGTCAAGCACTTGGCATGGGATGGGTTGATTGCCACATTCGTACACAAGTTGCTGATAAAGGTAGTTGTACTCCGATATAGCCAAATCATCAATGGTTACATCGTTAACTATTTTCCAGGCAAGTATTTTCAGGTCGGCAAAACGCTGCCGGGCCAATAAGGGTTCCATTTCGCGACTGGTAAGTCTGTTGCTTACGTAACGGCGAATCTGACTTGTATCAAGATTGGTAAGGAATTCATACCTTGACCCTTGGATATCCTTAAAAAAGTCGAACCAGTTTTCGCGCGTTACCTTCCGCATCGAAGTAGGTTTACCATCGCTCGGATTAAAAAAGACGATTAATTCTTCGGCTCGTTTTTCGGATAGCCGTTTGTTAATCTTTTCGGTACCCTCAACGCTGGCGTATGCATATACTGCAGAGCGCTGTATTTTTTTGTCCCGCACCCAGTTCCGTATGCTATCGCCAATGGTGGGCAGAACATAGGTTTCGTTTTGGTCGAAAAACACCCTTAGCATTAACGTGTCGCGACGCAATTTTGGAATATACACCTCGGGGCTTGGAATACTATCCTTTGCTGGTGCAGCCTTTACTGCTATGTCGAAAACTTTTGTAGGAGTTTCATTAAAAGTAATTATGTCGGCAATACGATTACCTTTTAGTATAATAAGGTTTAATGAGTATGATTTGCCCTTATATTTTTTTGGAATGGATGCTATATGCCTTAAATCAATTTTAGGTTTACGCTTTTGTGCTGCAATATTCTCCAATAGGTAATCTCTGTAAACAGGCTCCAAAATATCGCCCTTTACCGTAAACTCCTCTTTACGGCGTACGGGCAGAATCTCTTTGTTTCTACAACTGTAGTATGTGTGCGGTATGATTTCAATGGCTAGGCCATCGTTTCTCTTTTCAAATAAACTCTCAACTCTCCGCACATTATTAAATATTACAAATATCGAGTCGTTTTTAACCGTTATATCTAGTGTATTAATTTTACGACTTAACATATTGTAACTCTCTGATATCGATTTTTTGGGTTTTGGGCCAATGCCCCAATCGTATTTGCGCTGTGGCTTTTCTAAGTAGTATGGGCTAATATCGTTTACTAATTCAAAGGGGAAATATGTAGTGTCTCTTTGTGGTTTGTAATCTTTGGTAACGGCAGCAAAGTTAGCAACTACCCTAAATTCATGGTCATCTTTATTGTACCATGATGCAATACCAACAATGGCATGCGATTTTGCAATTATGTTAGCCACACCGCTGTTCGACTCAACCCAATCGCTTACAATTCGGTTTGCAGCTTGATTATAGGAAAGTGTCTCTTTTCTTCTAGAAATCTTTACAATTCCTATGTTTTCAGATACGTAATAATCCTCGGCCCCATATTTTATAGCTCTTTCGTGGTATGTTCTCTTGCGCTTACTTTCTTGTTGATAGTGGCTCAAATCGTCTTTTTGGGTAAGGTAACGCACATGGTCACGGCTTGCTAGGTATAGAGTAGTCTCGTTCACAAGCGAAGGCAACTTGTTTTTGACCCTAATACTGTCAACCTTTTGTTTTATAAGATGTTCTAAATATTTAGAGTTTGGGGTGTCCAGATTAATTCTATCGTGGGCGTTTTGGGCAAAAATTACAGAATTACAACCATTAGTTGAGGTGATAATTAAAAGTACTATTACTAATTGACCTAACTTTTTAATCATATACTCTGTTATGCGTAAATATTGAATAGTCGTGCTTTTATATTTTTATAAAACTAGCCAAAAATAGTTATTGATAAGCCAATAATTTGCTAATTTGCGACCACAATAAAAACAAACAAGTTAAAATGAGAACAATTACATTTTCAATTATGACATTAATTATCGGATTTACATTGGCTTCGTGCAATACCGAAAGTTCTAAAAGCGAGAATCTATTACTTAGTGATTTTAATACTAGGTATAATGCCCCTCCATTCGACAAAATAAAGGTTGATGATTATGAACCTGCAATCGACTCTGCAATGATTGAAGCCAAGGCAGAGGTTGATGCAATCATTGCCAATACGGAAGAACCTACTTTTGAGAATACCATAGAGGCTTTAACATTTTCGGGTATGCGCCTAGGCAATATCTCCTCAATAGTATTTAACCTTAACCATGCAGAGACTGACACCAGTTTGCAAAAGGTTATACGGCAAATTGCTCCCAAACTAACTGATTTTGGAAATGACATTAACCTAAATGCAGACCTTTTCGAAAAGGTGAAAAAAGTACACGCTACTGCCAATAGGGAGAACCTTTCGCTAGAGCAGTTAACCTTACTCGATAAAACATATAAGGGCTTTGTGCGGAATGGTGCTAACCTTTCCGAAAATGACAAGCAAGCCTACAGAGAGATTACCCGTGAACTATCCGACTTATCGTTACAGTTTGATGAGAATATTTTAGCCGAAACCAATGCTTTTACCCTCCATATAACTGATAGCAAGGAATTAGCCGGTTTGCCTAAAAGTTTACAAGATGCTGCTGCTCAAGAGGCAAAAGAACGTGAACTTGAGGGTTGGGTATTTACCCTACATATGCCCATGTATGCTCCTTTTATGAAGTATGCAGAAAGCCGCGAACTACGTGAGAAAATGTATAAAGCATATACTACACGGGCATTTAAGGATAATGATAGGAATAACACAGAACTGATTAAACGCATTGTTAACCTTAGGCTAAAGCAGGCAAATCTGTTGGGTTATAGCTCGTATGCCGATTTTATACTCGAGGAAAGAATGGCGCAATCGTCTGATAAAGTGATGACTTTTTTAGATGAACTTTTAGATGCTTCTTTAGATGCAGCCAATCAAGAGTTAAAGGATGTTGAGGAGTTAGCAAAATCACTTGGCGCTAACCATGGACTAGAAAAGTGGGATTGGTCATTTTACACGGAGAAGTTAAAGGTAAAACTCTTCAATTTTAATGAGGAGGAGTTAAAGCCATACTTTCAACTTGAAAAGGTTAAAGAGGGTATATTTTACCTTGCCAATAGGCTTTATGGTTTAACGTTTAAACAGGTAACTAACATCCCTGTTTACCACTCCGATGTATTTGTATATGAAGTTTACGATAAGGATGGTTCTTTCCTATCATTACTTTACCTCGATTTTTTTCCTCGCAGCGGGAAAAGCGGAGGAGCTTGGATGACGAGCTACAGAAGTCAATATATACATAATGGACAAAATGTAAGGCCTCTTGTATCGGTTGTTACCAATTTTACTAAGCCAACCAATGATGCACCATCGCTACTAACATTTGATGAGTTTACCACATTTTTGCACGAGTTTGGTCATGCACTCCATGGCATGTTGGCAAATACAACTTATCCAAACCTTTCTGGCACATCAGTTTATCGCGATTTTGTTGAGTTGCCATCCCAGATACTTGAGAATTGGGCCGTTGAGAAAGAGTTTCTCGATAAGTTTGCCATTCACTATAAAACGGGAGAATCTCTTCCACAGAGTATGGTGCAGAGTATAATTGATAGCCGTAACTTTTTAGCAGGAAATCTATCAATTCGTCAGCTAAGTTTCGGACTTGTTGATATGGCTTGGCATAGTATTCAAAAACCCTTTATTGGCGAGGTTTTACCCTTTGAACTAAAGTACATGAGCAAAGCCGACTTGCTTCCAACGGTTAAGGGAACGGCGTTTAGCCCTATCTTCAGCCATGTTTTTGCAGGTGGTTATGCTGCAGGGTATTATAGTTACAAGTGGGCTGAGGTACTCGATGCTGATGCTTTCTCGGTTTTTCAAGAGAAGGGTATCTTTAATGCTGAGGTTGCACAATCGTTTCGCGATAATGTTCTTTCAAAAGGCGGAAGTGAGCATCCAATGACGTTGTATAAAAGATTCCGTGGACAGGAACCCACCATCGAAGCTCTTTTGGTAAGGAGTGGGTTGAAGAAATAATTTTTTAAATGAATTCAAATGTAGCTGTCTCATAACTGGGGCAGCTATTTTTGATTTTAATAGTAAAATGTTTAGTGTTTTCTATTGCTAATTCAATTGATTTTTTTATCTTTATGTAATTGAATATCAGTTATATGAAGGCTAATTTTAAAGAATATAATCAGCAACAAAATTGGTTATTTCCTCCCTCCATAGAGGATTTAATTCCAGAGGATCACCCTGCTCGTATCGTTAATGGCGTTATTGAACAGTTAGATTTAAAGTTG
>JAQUJY010000132.1 GCA_028680705.1 Bacteroidales bacterium | reverse complement strand
AGAGTAAATCATCCCGAGAATCGATTGGGCGAGGAAAATAGCCAGGATATTTGGTTCTCAACATTGCAAGACGACGGGACATGGGGTAAGGCCATTCGTTTATCGAATGAGGTAAACCTTGGTCGCTATAATGCAATTTTGTCTGCTTTAGACGATGGTAAATCATATCTCATTCTTGGGCATTACAATAAGGATGCAACTCGTTGGCTAGCGCCAGGTTTTTCCATTGTAGAGCAGATCAATCCATACCAGTGGAGTAAACCCACGCCAATTAAGGTAAGGGGTCTGAAAAGGATGAATAAGGGTAGGGTAGTGAACGCATACATGTCCCCTGACAGGAAGTTGCTGGTTATGGCTTTTACAAAATCGCCCAATGGCAGGCGACTTTCGCTATACGTATCTACCCATTTAAAGGAGAATGTTTATACCAAACCAAAATTGGTTAAGGGAGGGCCAAAAAAAGCTACTAAGGCTAGGAGTATGGAGTCGCCCTATTTGTCAGCAGATAAAAACCGTATTTATTTTAGTGCTGATTATGGTGCTGGAAGAGATAATTTAGATATTTATTATGCTGAAAGATTGGATGATACCTACCAGAATTGGTCGGCTCCAGTTATAGTAACCGACACAATAAATACCCCCAATTGGGATTCATATTTTAAGATGAATGCAAAGGAGAGTTGGGCATACTATAGTTCAATAACAAGTTCGGTTGGGAAATCGGATATTTTTAGAGTGAAAATTTATGAAGAGTTTCCGTTTCTAAAGTTGTCGGGTTTGATTCTCAATCAAGTCAATCAGAGTCCTATGCTTGAGGAAACAGGGTATAAAATCCTAGTTAATGATGAAGAGTCAATGGAGATGAAAATTAATACAGATTCTGCCTCCTATGAAATTTTTCTTCCGCTAGGAGAGAAGTACACTCTTTTACCCCAGATGGAGAATTGGAATGGTATTTCAACTGATATTGATCTTTCCACAGTTCGCGAATACGATGAAGCTAATATTAACCTTTATTTTTCTGCAATTCCTTTTGTTCAAGTTAAAGGTCAGATTGTTGATGTGCGGACTGGCCTTCCAATTCCGCTATCACAAAAGCCAATGGTTCTAATTGATGGATTGATTTCTGATTCAGTTGTTTATGATAAGTTTTCTGGGGCATTTCAAGCCTTGCTTCCACTTGGCGAGAGTTATACTTTTACGGGTAGTGTAAAGCATTTTACCGCCACTCCCGTTGTGATTGATGTAACCGAAGAGGTTTCGTTTACCGAGAAGGATATAACCCTTTATGTTACTTCGGTTCCATGGGTTCAACTGAAAGGTTTGCTACTAGATAACAATTCGTTAACACCCATTATGCTCGAAGCACAGCCTAAATTACTAATTAATGGTGAAGTGGCGGATAGTGTTCAGATTGATCCGGTTACTGGAGCATATTCTGTGAACCTTCCTTTTGGGCGCAATTATATTTTAGGGGTTGCAGCCAAAAACTATAAAACCTTAGATAATCAGGTTGATTTAACTGGTTACGAGGAGTTTGTAACTCTGAATCAGAATATATTTGCAGAGCGTGAAGATGCCAACATGGTTTCACTTAGCGGAAAAATTATTAATACTAAAACAGGGAAGCAACTGGAAGAGGGATTTGAAGTTAAAATGCGAGTAAACAGTGTTGAGTCGAGAGCGTTTGTTTATGACGAGAAGAATGCATCTTATACCCTCAAACTGCCCATTGGGTTTAACTATGATTTAACCCCAAGGGTAATAAATTTTTACAATAGGTTTGAGCCCGTTGATTTAACTTCGGCTGCACCCATGAGTAAGATAGTTCGTAATTTTTATGTAACCCCAATTGAGGTAGGGCAGTCGGTTGATATCGAGAATATCTACTTTGAAACGGGTAAGGCTTTGCTTAAGCCAGAGTCGTTCCGCTCATTAAATGCACTGGTAGAGTTCTTAAATGAGTATCCCAATGTTAAGGTTGAGATTGGTGGACATACCGATAATGTTGGCTCATTAGCCGTTAACGAACGCATTTCGAAAGAGCGAGCATTTTCTGTTGCAGAGTACGTAATTGCACAGGGTGTTCCAGCGCATAGAGTAGTATCAAAGGGTTATGCGTTCTCTAAACCTAAGGCTAGTAACAGAACTGCCGAGGGTAGAGCCCAAAACCGTAGGGTTGATTTTACGATTATAGGAATTTAACCCTTTGTTGTACTATATATTATAGTTGGGAGGGTGTGACACACCCTCCCTTTTCTTTTTCACTCAACTTGAACAATGAAACAAAAGAGTAGCAAACTTAAAAAACAAGAGGAAATATTTAATAGCGCATCGCATGGAGTAGGAATTCTTATCGCCATTGCGTGTACAGCTATTATTTTAACCCGTGCTGTATTATACGGTGATGCGTGGCATATTGTGAGTTTTAGCATTTTTGGAGCAGGGATGATTACCCTATACATCGCATCAACGCTTTTTCATGGTACCAAGAATCTGCGTCGTAAACATCGGTTAAATATCTTTGACCATTCTGCGATATATGTTTTAATTGCTGCTACCTATACACCATTGACGTTAGTGTCAATTAGGGGACCTTTGGGTTGGGTGTTATTTGGTATTATATGGGGTTTAGCCTTAGCGGGTATTGCTTTTAAGACTTGGTTCTATACTTCAAAATTAAGGGTTCTTTCTACGGTTTTTTATGCGGGAATGGGTTTTATGTTTTTAATGGCAATTGGTCCCATTGTGCGCAATTTATCAACCATTTCGCTCGTTTTTCTTTTCTGTGGAGTGTGTGCCTATTCGATAGGTATTTTCTTTTATATTAGGCGTGATATATCCTTTGGTCATGGTGTTTTTCACCTATTTGTCCTTGCAGGTAGTATTTGCCACTTTTTTACTATGGTTTTTATGATATAGCCCTAAAGTCCTGCCAGTATAGTTTTTACCTTGTCAGCTATGGCCTTTCCGTCTGCTTTCCCAGCTAATGTTTTTGAGGCAACTCCCATTACCTTTCCCATATCGGAAGGTTCCTTAGCGCCAACCAATTCAATAATCCTATTAACTTCTGCCGTAAGCTCATCGTCGTTCAGCATCTTTGGGAGAAACACCTCGATAACCGAAGCCTCGGCCAATTCACTTGCGGCCAGTTCGGGTCTGTTCTGCTGCTGGTAAATCTCGGCAGAATCCTTCCGTTGCTTAACCTGCTTTTGGAGAAGTTTTAGCTCAGTTTCAGGAGCTAAGGTTGCACTTGCTCCTTTTTCGGTTTTGGCCAGTAGTATTGCACTTTTTACCGCCCTAAGCGCTTCGAGCCTAACCTTATCCTTGGCGAGCATGGCGGTTTTTATCTCTTGGTTTATGCGATCTTCGAGCGACATTTTTTTGTGGTTTTAGTTTGCTACTTAAATTTGTACTAGTCTACATTATCGTGTAGGTATGCATTGTCGTTTCGTAGGTAGATATCGCCCTCTTCTTGATTTAGCGTGTATCGCGAAACATTCTTTTTATTTGAGAAATTCTCTTCCTCGATCTTTATATTCTTCCTTTTGTAGGCAGGTATTTTCTCCATTTTATCAAATATATCCTTTGAGGGAATGGGGGTGGGTTCCGATCTGGAGATTCTGTTTCCGCTTGTTGGCTCATCCTTTGGACTTGACTTAGCAGTTGAGACCTCAAACTCTAACTCTTTATCTATTGATCCTGTTTGCGAAGTCTCGAGAAAAGAATCATCCTTGGTGAGATCAAATTCAATGGTTCTCTGCCATTTTTCTGCTTCAATTCTACCTTTTTTTGGAGGAGCAGCTGCGGGTTTCTCCTTTACCTCAATTATTGGTTGTTTAACCTCCCTGTTGGTTGACTTTTCGCCATCAAGGTGGATAATGTCAATCTTTCTCTTTCGGGCATAAAGCTCGGGTATGCTGTTGGTATTGAATCCGGTTGCAATAATGGTTACATTTAGATTATCCTCAAGTTTCTCATCCGTACCATTACCCCATATTAAATCGGCATCCTCACCTGCAGCAGACTGAATATAATCGGTAATTTGGCCAACCTCGTCCATGGTAATTTCATGGGAACCCGAGGTTATGTTTAGTAAGATGTTCCTAGCGCCAGCAATATCATAGTTGTTAAGTAATGGCGACGACAACGCTTTTTGAACCGCTGTTAGTGCCCTGTCCTCACCCGATGCCATTGCTGATCCCATAATGGCTACACCGCTATTTGACATTACGGTTTCAACATCGGCAAAGTCAACGTTGATATAACCATGTACGGTAATTATCTCTGCAATACCTCTTGCTGCTATTGCCAGTACATTGTCGGCACGAGCAAATGCCTCGGAAAGTTTTAGGTCGCCAAAAATCTCCCTTATTTTTTCGTTGTTAATCACCAAAAGCGAGTCTACATGCTTTTCTAGCTCTTCAATACCCTCAACGGCTTGCTCAATTCGTCTTTTTCCCTCGTTTTTAAAGGGTATGGTTACTATTCCAACGGTAAGTAAACCTAGCTCTTTTGCTGCTTTGGCAATTACTGGGGCAGCACCTGTTCCGGTTCCGCCACCCATACCTGCAGTTATAAAAACCATTTTTGTTCCGTCGTTTAGTACGTTAATAACGTCTTGGACATTTTCAATGGCAGCTTGCTTCCCAATTTCTGGCTTGTTACCTGCACCTCTTCCCTCGGTTAACGATGAGCCTAATTGGATTTTTATACTTACAGGGCTATTCTCTAGCGCTTGGCCATCGGTGTTGCAAATCACAAAATCAACATCCTTAATTCCCTGTTCATACATGTGGTTTATAGCGTTACCACCACCACCACCAACTCCAATTACCTTAATAATTGATTTGCTTGTAGTGGGTAGGTCGAATGGAATTATCTCTTCAGTCATGGCGATTTGTATTTTGTGTAGTAACTTAATTCTATTGATATTGTTTATTTTTTCCTACTGATTTACATTTCCGAATCGTTTTCTTCAAAAATTTCAGTGAATTTGCGTTTAAAAAGTTCAAGTAAGTTATTCTTTTTAATCTCTTTGGACTTTTGTTTATCATCGGTTGTATTCTCAGGGTCGGTTTCAGATTCGATTGCTTCTTTGTGAAGCCTATTGTACGACTCAATATATTCGAAACCTTTAATCACTAGGCCAATACCGGTTGAGTATGCTGGTGAGTTAATCTCATCGGATGAATCGGCAGCTAGATGCTCATTGGGGTAGCCAATGCGAACATCGAAACCAGTTTTGAATTTTACCAGCTGCGAAAGATGACGGAGAAGTGAACCGCCTCCGGTTAGTACAATGCCTGCGCTTAGCTTGTCGGCATAGCCAGAGTTTTCAACCTCGAATACAATGTAGCTAATAATTTCCTCCATACGGCTTTGGATAATGTATGCGAGGCTTTTAAACGAAATCTCTTTGGGTTCACGACCACTTATACCGGGTATTGTAACAATTTTATCCTCGGGGGCAATGTCGCCTAGAGCAGAGCCAAACTGTACTTTAAGCTGTTCTGCTTGTCGTAGAAGTATTGAGCAACCCTCCTTTATGTCGTTGGTTATTACATTGCCACCAAAAGGTATAACAGCTGTGTGGCGAACAATGCCATCGAAAAATATGGCTATATCTGTTGTGCCACCGCCAACATCAACAAGAATTACACCCGCTTCTTTCTCGTCGTCGGTAAGAACTGCCTCAGCCGATGCCAATGGTTCGAGTATTAGGTCGTTCACCACTAAATCGACCCTATTGGCGCATTTTGAAATATTCTTAGCTGATGCAGTTTGCCCAATTACTATGTGGAAGTTAGCTTCAAGCCTTTTGCCCGCCATACCCACCGGATTTTTTATCCCTCCCTCGTTATCTACAATAAAGCTTTGGGGCAATACGTGTAGAATCTCTTCACCAACTTCTACCGGTATTTTGCAGGTGTCCTCAATTAGGTCGTTAACATTTTCAATGGTAATAATTTCCTGATCAGCACTTAGACTTATGACATTACGATTTCTGACACTTCGAATATGCTGTCCAGCAATG
>JAQUJY010000041.1 GCA_028680705.1 Bacteroidales bacterium | reverse complement strand
GATTTGAACTGCTAGAGCTAATCGATATTACGCCACTAATTATTTTTTCTACTGCGTATGATGAGTATGCCATTAAAGCATTTGAACTCAATGCAATCGATTATCTTTTAAAACCTTTTTCAAAAGATAGATTTCTGCAAGCCCTTGGCAGAGCAAAAGAAAAATTTGAAAAGGAATTGGGGAGTAGGAACACAGCCTATGAGGAGATAAAACATATTGCCAGTTGTACTCCATTGAATAGGGTGGTGGTTAAGGACAGTAATGGAATACATATAATTGCCACTAACGATATCTATTGCATTGAGGCGCAAGATGATTATATCTTTATTTACAGCACGCAGGGGCGATATATAAAGAAGCAAACCATGAAGAGCATAGAGAAAAGACTTAACCCGGTTCAATTTATCCGTGTTCATCGTTCGTATATTGCAAATGTTTTACAAATTGATAAACTGGAACCTTACGAAAAAGACTCCTTCATTGCAATCCTTAAGAACGATAAAAAGGTTAAGGTAAGTGCAGCTGGCTATAAACTATTAAGAGCACAACTTGATTTTTGAGACTGATTAAAGACTGTTTAAAAATCCATTCGTTGAAGTGTGATACCCTCAATTTCACCTAAGGCATTGTAAAGTTTATCCTGATTGGCTTGAGGTCCAGTTAACTCAATAATAACCAATCCGCTTTCGCTGCAATGGTCGTCTGCAACCTCATGTAAACCAAGCCTTGTTTTAATTGAGCAACCATGTTTGGTTAATACCTTCTGTAAGTTACCCGCTTCCTTAATTCTGTTGTTAATCATTATACCTAAAATGCAAACTGATTTGTTCATGGTTAAAAAGTTTTGTTAATTAGTTACAATATACCAAACTTATGCTGTAAAAGCAATACATTTGAACAGGAAGAATAACAAGATTGGTACTTTTTTTGTTATAAAAAATCCGATTGTTTTATTTAATGTGATATAAATTTAGCAAATTAATATTGTCATGAGAGCGTGCTCCTTTTTAGCTAAATCGCTGATCTTGTTTTTTCTCATTTCTTTGAGTTTTTTGTCCTATAGCCAGTATTTTGGCCAAAATCGGCCTATCTATAAAACCTTTAATTTCAAAGTACACCAGTCGCCTCACTTTGAGATTTATCACTATTTTGAGAACGATTCTGTTGTGCAAGAGTTAGCACAATCAGCTGAGCAATGGTATCATATGCATCAACAGGTTTTTGGGGATACAATAAAAGAACGAAACCCAATCATTATCTATAAAAACCATGCCGATTTTCAGCAAACAACAGCAATAATGGGAACAGTTGGCGTGGGTACAGGTGGTGTTACCGAAGCGTTGAAAAACAGGGTAATTATGCCAGTTACCGAAGGTTGGGCCCAAACCGACCATGTGCTAGGGCACGAACTTGTTCATGCTTTTCAGTTTAACTCAATACTAACTAAGGACTCAACAAACCTCAACTCGCTTCAGAATTTACCTCTTTGGATGGTTGAGGGTATGGCCGAATATCTTTCCATTGGGAGTGTGGATCCACATACTGCAATGTGGATGCGTGATGTTGTTTTAAATGATAATTTCCCTACCCTCGAAATGATTACACGGGATCAGAGCTATTTTCCTTATCGTTATGGCCATGCTTTTTGGGCCTTTGTAGGAAGAACTTTTGGCGATAGTTTAATTGCGCCAATTTTTGAGGAAACTGCCAAAAGAGGATATGAGGTTGCGCTTAAACGATATCTTGGTTTAAGTGAGAAGGAGTTTTCGGAAATATGGAAAAAGACCTACGTAGAGCATTTTAAGTTGATGATGAAAGATACGGTTGATAATCCTTCGGGAGCTGAGATTATCCATAAGCGTAATGCGGGCCATATCAATATTTCACCTTCAATAAGCCCCGATGGAAAATATGTAGCATTTTATTCCGAAAAGGAGTTGTTTTCAATTGATCTGTTTTTAGCCGAAACTGCTACAGGAAGAACGATTCACAAACTTTCATCTGTTATACACAACAACGAGGTGGATGCATTAAATTTTATCGAGTCGGCTGGTGCATGGTCGCCAGATAGTGAGAAATTTGCGTTTATTGGGTTTAGTAAAGGGATAAACAAACTGCTAATTGTTGATGGTAGACAAGTGCAAACTGAGATTGAAATACCAGGAGTTCCTGCCTTCAATTACCCTGCGTGGGCGCCCGATGGTAAAAGCATTGTTGTATCGGGTTTAGTAAACGGTGTTAATAATTTATATCAATATTTTTTTGAAACCCAAAGCGTTAAACGTTTAACCCACGATAGTTGGAGTAACATTCACCCCAGCTGGTCCCCCGATGGTAGGTTTATTGTTTATTCAACAGATATTCCATTTCCCACTGATACAGTTAGCAAACGAACTCCAGGGTACTGTATTGCAACGCTTGATATGGAAACAATGGAAATTAAACCATACCATTTTTTTTCGGGAGCTTCAAATCTAAGTCCTATTTTTACACCTGATGGTGAAAACGTTTACTTTCTTTCCGACAGGGATGGCTTTAGAAATTTATATAGGATAAATCTCCTCAGTGAGCAAATTTTTCAGGAAACAGATATTTTAACAGGTATTTCTGGGATGACTCCATTGGCTCCGGCTTATAGTGTGGCATCCCAAACAGGGAAAGTTGCTTACTCATACTACTTTGGAGGTAACTACTCCATTTTTATTGCAACACCTGATGATTTTCTTGGTAAAGAGGTTTCCCCATTAATGGTTGATTTATCAGCAGCTACGTTGCCACCCTTAAACAGAGCTATTGCAGGCATTGTAGATAGGAATATATCGGGACGTATGGGACAACCAGAGACATCCGTAGATTCATTTAAGGTGGTAAAGTACAAGCCCAAATTTAAACTCGACTATATTTCGAATATTGGCGTAGGTGTATCAACAGGTTATATGGGAACTGGAATGGCAGGAGGAGTTGAAATGCTATTTAGTGATATAGTAGGAGCTAACATGTTTCATGTAGGATTGGCTCTTAATGGGGAGATTTATGATTTTGGTGGGCAGTTAACCTATATAAACCAGAAGAACAGGGTTAACTGGTCGGCTACAATTTCCCATGTTCCCTACTCATATGCTTTTTATGGAAGGAATGGTGATTGGGTTACCAACGGCTCTAACAATAATTATGTTGATACCCTATTTATGTTTCATTATAGAATATTCGAATCTGTTATTGGGGGTATGGCACAATTTCCGTTGTCAAAAAGTCGTCGGATAGAAACTGGGGGATACCTCTCATGGTATAACTATAGGGTTGATGTTCACTCCCATGTATATGTTAATAACATATACTATAACTATACCAAAGAGAAAGGGAAAGCTCCGGATGGGTATGCACTACAGAGATTAAACATGGCCTATGTAGTTGATAACTCAGTATTTGGTTTGGCTTCGCCAATGGATGGAACGCGACAGCGTTTTCAGGTAGAGAAAGTTTTTGGATTTGTTAATTATTGGGGAACACTACTAGATTATAGAAAATATTTTCGTGTTAAGCCCTTTAGCATAGCAATGAGGGGATATTACTATGGGAGGCATGGTGAAAAGAATTTAGATAGGATTTATCCATTATATTTAGGTTATCCTTGGCTAATTAGGGGTTATGATAATGCTGCATTCAATAAGCAAATTTCCACGGGTACTCCTTCAATTGGACCAGACCAGCTAATGGGTAATCACATGGCTCTGGCCAACCTTGAACTTAGGTTTCCATTTACAGGACCTGAACGTTTAACGGCCATAAAATCAAGGTTATTATTTACTGAATTAACCCTTTTTGCCGACGCAGGGCTTGCTTGGTACGATAAGGATGATATCAAATTTAAATGGCAACCAGACAGCCTAAATGAGAGAATACCCATTATGAGTGCAGGGTTAAGCCTTAGGGTTAATATATTTGGGATGATTATTCTGGAGCCATTCTATGCTATTCCGTTTCAGTTAGGTGGTTTTAAAGCAGGAACTTTTGGTTTGAACTTTACACCAGGGTGGTAGTAAGTTACTTAAAGAAGAGTATTAGCGCAAGAATAGGAAGCAATAAACCAGCAGCAACAAGCAAAGTCCCCCTTCGTTTTATGCCATTCTTGCCTTTTACAATGAGCAAGCCAGTTATGGTTATTACGATAAGCGACACAGCAAAAATGTCGCTAAATGCTGTCCACCATGCCCTAGCTGTATTGTAGTGTAAAAAGTTTATTCTGGAAAATAATGGCCTTCGCTTAAGAGTTTCAACTTTTACTTCACCTGTACTTAGCGTAATAGTGGCAGTGCCATTTTTGGTAAAGCCTTTAAGCTTGCTGTTGTTGGGATAGTAGTATGATAGTACTCTTTCATTAGACTGACCTTCAATTAGCTGATTCAGTATTGCCGTATTGATTTTTGAGGTATCGGAGGGAAGTTCTACTCGAAAAGTTTGCTGATTAATGGTAAAGTTAGGGTTCCATTGATGGATATGGTTTAGGGCAATCCCCGAAATGCTGTAGATTATAACCATTCCTGCAAAAAAATAACTTAAATCGCGGTGGATTACCCTATTAATTTTCCTTAGTTTCATGGCGAAAAAATAAAATATGGGTCGCAACAGGTGTTGCGACCCACAAATTTTAATAAAAAACTATTCTACTACACTGTAGTCAATACATTCAATAATATGGGCAAAAAGTGGAATTTCATTTCCTTCATCCGACTCACATTCGGCAACTTGTGAACCAGGCACCTTGCGCACAATACCGGTAATGTCAACTTTCTTCCCCATAAGTGATGATACAAATGCAGGTGACGAGTCAGTTGCATCTATCTTTAGAGTTTTTCCTTCTACTTTGCCAAAAACGGTTAGTCGTTTTCCTCCATGCATACAGGTATGGTCAACCTTCGCAGTAAATCGTACTGTTTTATCCTCAAGTGCCGACGCATCATTTAGGAGCGAATCAACAGATACTTCAATGGCATCCATTTTTGCTTCATCAACTTTTGTTGTTTTTTCGCTATTCCCTCCGCACGAAGTTGCAACTCCAATTAGTACAAATGCAGCAATAAATAATCTTAATTTTCTCATGGTTTTGTTTGTTATTGGTTTATTGTATGTAAAAACTAATAATGGTGAAAAGTGCATACAGCAAGCTGGCTAATCCATTTAACCATGCAAAGGCAAAGTTTATTCTTTTTTCACTGTTTCTTTTTATAACAAGATGCTGTAGGGCGAGAAGTGAAATAAAAATCCAGGCTGCAACCCAGTAGTATATTCCTGTACCCATCAGTATTCCCACCTTAATAACCAGAATAACGACAAGTGTATGTAATATGCCTGAAAAAAGCCGTGCTTTTTTCCATCCAAATATTGCAGGAATCGATTTTAATAATTCTTCCTTGTCAAACTCTTCGTCCTGAATGGAGTATAGAATATCGAAACCAGAAACCCACAAAAAAACAATTGAACTGAAAAGAAGGGGGACAACGGCACAGTGCCCTGTTACCGAAAGGTAAGCACCAATAGGTGCGAGTGATAATCCTAGTCCTAAGATAAAATGGCACAGTGAGGTGTAGCGCTTGGAGTAGCTGTAGCCCATAACTATTAAAAGTGCTAAAGGAGAGAGATAAAAAACCAACCTATTTATAAAAAATGTTGTTACAATAAATAGGATTGCATTTAGTATTGAGAATATAAATGCATTGCGAGGGTGTATTTTGCCAGAAGGAATTTCTCTACTAGCAGTCCTTGGATTTCGCTTATCAATAAACCTGTCAGTTACCCTATTAAAACTCATGGCAGCATTACGGGCAAATACCATACACAGCATAACTAGGAAGAAAACCTTGGGTGTAAAATTAAAGTCGGTTTGGTAGATGGCTAAGAAATAGCCAATTAATGCAAAGGGTAAAGCAAAAATTGTATGGCTAAATTTTACTAAGGACAGGTAGTTTTTAAAGGCTAAAGGTTTAGGGTTGGTCATGGTGTTTTATTTAGCAAGCATTTTGCTTTATTATTTTGAGTTAAAAAGGTGTGTGTAAAAATAGTTGTTCCAAACTTAATTAGCAAATGCTGTAGCTGAGATTATGACTTATTATTCAGAATAGATGGTTTTTGCCCAAAGCCCTATGGAATACGCATAAACTTATGTGCCTGAAGCGAAATTTGCCATTTGGGGTTTTGCATCACATAATCAACAATGTTTTGTATTATACTATTGTAAACGCTCCATTCTGGTTGCAGGTATAGTTTACAGGTTGATTTTACCTTCTTTGCATTTTCCTCGGCCCATTGTATATCCTCGGGTTTCGAGATTATTACTTTTAGTTCATCGGCTTTCATGTGAACACCATTTATGGGAGGATGCTGAGATTTGGGTGAAAGGCAAATCCAGTCCCATTGTCCTGTAAGCGGGTATGCTCCCGATGTTTCAATATAGGTGTCTATGCTATTCTCTTTAAGTTTTTGGCATAGACAATCCAACGGATACATGCTGGGCTCTCCTCCTGTTACCACAACAACTTTGGCGGGTTGCTCAAGAGCATTCTTTACTATATTTTCAACCTTAACTGGGGGGAAGTTTTTGGGGTTCCACGTAAATTTAGCGTCGCACCAGCTACAACCAATGTCGCATCCACCAATACGGATAAAATAGGCGGCTTTGCCAGTGTGGTAACCCTCACCCTGTAATGTGTAAAATTCTTCAACCAACGGAAGTAGTTTACCGTTATCTAATTGATCTATATCAATATGCATGTTTATTTCTAGTTTTCTTTACCAAATAGAAGTTCTCTGTCCCTTACTATTGCATCTTCAGTCCATTCTTCGGGAGTTATGCGCCAGTTATTAGGTTTTGATGGGGTAATTCTCCCACTGTTTTCTATCCAGTTCATGAGGTAGTATCGCATGTCCTTCGATGATATGCTTATTATTCGTTCGCTAATTTCTTTGTCCGACAGGCCAACCCCTTCGGT
This sequence comes from Bacteroidales bacterium, assembly GCA_028680705.1. GTDB lineage: Bacteria > Bacteroidota > Bacteroidia > Bacteroidales > Tenuifilaceae > Perlabentimonas. The sequence continues at coordinate 18,266 of JAQUJY010000041.1, read as the reverse complement.
TAAATGTCCACCCCCGCCATTTCCCCTATAGGAGTTTATGGCAACTCTGTAAATTTTGTTGGGGTCGAAAGGTGTTTCGTCCTCCATTGATTCTATAGATACTCGGCTACCAACAGGTTTAGAAAGGTTAATCTCATATCTAATTCCAGCAGCGCTATCAAAATTATAATAGCTCGATTTGAGAGATGCTCTTCCACGCTTATTAATTATAGGGATACTGTTTTCATCTGTTTTGAAGAGAAGCATATTATCGTTTGCCGATTCCATAGTCTTCATCCACAGGCTATACGAAAATTCAAGGTAGTCTTTTATTTCGCTACCCTTAAGTTCCATAATATATAACAGATTATCGTAGCTGTAAAGTTTAAACATATCCCTTACAAAAACGTCACCCTGATCTATGGATGCATCGAAGAAAAGTGGTGCTGCAAAAGAGACATCGCATTTTGATATTCCTAGCTGAACGGCATGAATTAGGTTAACAAAGGCCGATGGGCCAAAGTACGCATCCTGTGTTGTTGTTGATTGGGTGAATGTTCCAATCCTTCTATCAACAAAGGCTTCAATTTCAGATGCAAAACCAGAGAATAAGCTAATATAGTATGGGCTGGGTATCAGATTGCTCATGGGTATTAACTTTGCGCTTATTTTTTTGCTTCTTACCCTATTATTAGCATCGATGCTGATATTAATTGTTGCATCAGAAACATGTTGTGCCCTAGCACCTGGATCAACAATTAGAACGCTGTCACCCTTGGTATTAACTACTTTTTTTATGGTGCGTTCATGATCGTGGCCAATAAGAATAAGATCAAAACCTGGAACTTGCTCGGCAACCAGCTGCGATGCATTTTCGTTTAAGGGTTTGATAGGGTTTGCCCCTCCGTAATTTGCATCGTGCCCAGAGTGAAATAGCCCAATAATTAGGTGAGGATCTTCATAGATCCTAATGGAGTCAATCCATTGTTTTGCCGTTTCAACCATATCCTTAAATTCCATATTTGGCCAAAGGTTATGAGGCAACCATTTTGGGATACCAGGTGTGGTGAGCCCCAGAACGGCTATTTTAATATCATTCTTATATATTATGGTATAAGGCTCAAAATAAGGTTGTTGGGTTCGTGTGTCAATAATATTTGCTGATAGCCAGGGGAAGGTAAAATCATCAACAAGCTCATCGTATATTGCAGGTCCAGCTTCAATGTCGTGATTTCCAACGCTTGCAGCATCATAGCCCATAAAGTTCATTACTTTTGATACAATATGCTGGCTTGCAGTATCGATGTAGTTGGAGTAGTACACCGTTGGTTGCCCCTGCAAAAAATCTCCATTGTCAAGTAGAACAACCTCATGGCTAGTGGTTCCCCTTATCAGTTCAACATAGGTATTAACCTGAGCCAGGCCATGGTCAATTGCTCTATTATTAATATAATCAAAAGGGAAGAGGACTCCATGAACATCACTAGTGTGAATAACCCTGATAGTTACATCTTTTTGCGCTACAACGCTAGCAGATTGTAATAGGATTAAGGATATTGAGAGTAGTAACAGCCGAAACATTTTCATTTTTTTGCAAATATATCAGTTAGACATTTAATAATGCATAAGGTTGAATATGATCATAGCAAATTTAATGCCTATTTATTGAATTGATATCTTTAAACATCGACTATTTGAGACGTCTACGCCTTTATGGGTTGCTTGGGGTATGTTAAATAACAGCTAATTAATTTTAAACCGTTAATGCCTCAATCTTTTTAATGAAATTACAATTATATCCTTTCTGTTTCCTTCACCTTTATAGTCAATGTGCTTAAGCGTCATCATGTTTCGGTGCTTTTGTCTTATACTGTACTGATAATCCATTCCCGAGTCCGAAATGATTAATTTATTTTTAACCCTAATCCACGTAAAAGCACCTTGCTTGTCAATGCCAGTTCCATCGTGATAGAATTTAATCGTTTCTCCACTGGTTTCAGCAGTATTTATTAGTTTATCTTCCATCCACATTTCTTCTTTCATAATAACCCAGGTACCATAAATGTTATATTCAAGAATGCACGATGTTGTAAAGAGTAAGCAGACAGCATAAGCCAATATGTGCCAGGATATTGTGTTGGGTACTGTCTTTAAATTACCAATCATATTTACACCTTAATTTTGCACTATCAAATTTAGGGAATTATATAATTTTCCAATTATATTATTTGTAGTAAGATTATGATACCCTAAATATAGGGTAGTTTACGTGTTATGGGCATAAAAGTAGTTACTTAATCTTTTAATGTGCAAAGTTAAAAAATAGCTCTATTTTAGTATAAACTTTTAAGGACTATTTTGTTATGCAAAGAGCATGTTTAAGGACTATAGTTCTTCTTATTTTTATTATTCCCTCAATTGTCTTCAGTCAGAATTCGATTGAGAGCCTTGAACAGTTAATGATTAGGGCAGAAGGCGAAGAGCAGATTTCGCTGATGATTGAACTTGGTACTGCATTAATTGATGCTGATCAGGATAAATCTCTGGAATTGGGTCTTAAGGCCGCATTTTTGTCTAAACGAATAGGGAATCAACTTCAAGAGGGGAACGCTATCCTCTTGATGGGTAAGGCAAGTTTAGTTGCAGATCAGCCCGAAAATGCAATCCGCTACTTTAACAGAGCGCTTAATCTTTTTGAAAAAAACAGCAAAAGGCTATACCAAGCATATGCCCTTGTGGGTATTGCCGATGTATATAGTAATGAGCTAAATTATAGTTTAGCAACAAGTTACCTCACCGATGCGCTTGCAATTGCTCACACTATTGATGATGCACCTCTAAGTCTCGATATCCATATGAAGTTAGGTGATATTGGCATTAGTATGAATAACTACTCCAAAGCCTATGCTGAATTCTCAAGTGTTCTCAAAATTCTTGATGAGAAGGATATTCTTAGTGCTGCTCAACAGCAGCTTGAAGCATACGCACATAGGCAACTGGGGTTTATTTACCGCAATATGGGTAGTTTTAATCAAAGCTTAGCCGCCTATCGAAAAGCAACAAATGTTTACTCGAAACTTGGTGATAGACGGATGGAAATAGTTGATGTGCAGAATATAGGTTACTCTTTCTATCTAATGCAAGAGTACGATAGTTCTCTGGTATACTACAATCAGGCTTTAGCCTTTTACCGTTTGGAAAATGATTCGGTGTCACTAATTGCTGTTCTGCTTAGCTTGGGCGATGTTTTTTTTGAAAAGGGACAATATCGTCAAGCTGTTGCCAACTACAATAGTAGTCATGAAATAGCAATTAGGCTCAATAGGGTAGAGGATCAGGTTACCTCGTTAGTCAATATTTCAAGATGTTTTAATGCATTTGGCGATTTCCCCTCTTCTCAAGATTATCTCTCAAAGGCTCTCGAAATTGCCCGGCGTGAGGGATTAACCAACTCTGCTGCTGATGTTTATATGTATCTTTCACAGCTTAATGAACTAGATGGTAAGTACTCCAAAGCGCTCGAATTCTATAAGTTATGGGCAGAACTTCGTGACTCAATATATAGTGAGCAAAGTGGACAAAAGATGGCACGGATGCAGATTCTATACGAGATAACACAAAAAGAGCGTGAGAACGAAATACTTAGACAGTTCAATGAGATTGGAGAGTTACAACTTACTAAAACACGTTATCAGCGAATGGTTTTTATTGTGCTTGCACTTTTCCTTTTTGCCTTCTTGGTGCTTTTTTGGTTTTACTATCAATCGAAGAGGAAGGAGTTTGAAAAGCAGAAGGAAACAGAGCAGCGTATTATTGAGTTGAATAAAGCACTCGAGCGCAGAATGATTTCTGAGATAAAGAAACAGGAAAAGCAGCAACTCCTCTTAGCCCAAAAATCGAAGCTTGAATCGTTGGGTACACTAACAGCAGGCATTGCACATGAGATAAATCAACCCTTAGGCGGAATATCCATGGGGCTAGATAATATTTTGCTAAGGCTATCCGATAAAACATTGTCCGATGATTATCTTAAGGAAAAGATAAATCTCATGTTTGATAATGTTGACAGGATAAAAAAAATTATAGAGCATACCCGAAAATTTTCACGATCGCATAAACTGGCATCATTCGAAAGGGTTGATGTGAATGAGACCATAAATAGCGCATTGCTTATGGTAAGCGCACAGTTTAAAAGTCATAGTATTACGCTTAACCTAAACCTCTCAAATACAATTGAACCCGTTGTTGCCGATAAGTTTAAACTCGAACAGGTTGTGCTAAACCTTTTGAGTAATGCTATATATGCAGTTGACGAGAAGGCCAGCACCGTTCATAATCCAGTAGAGTACGATAAAACTGTAGAGGTAAACACCTGGGAGGACGAGGAGTTTGCCTATATTTCAGTGTTTGATAATGGTCGTGGTATTAAGCAAAAAGATTTAGAAAAGATCTTCGATCCGTTTTTCACCACAAAAAAACAGGACAAGGGGACTGGACTGGGTCTTTCAATCTCCTATGGTTTTATCAAAGACATCCTTGGCGATATTATTGTTGAAAGCGAAGAGGGTGAATTTACAAAGTTCGAAGTAAAAATTCCAAAATTCTAGTGTATGGTACAGCTTAGCATTCTTATTCTCGACGATGAAAAGGTATTTAGAGATGAAATCCGAGAGTTTCTTGAGAACGATTCTTTTATAGTACATTCTGCTGCTTTGCCTTCAGAGGCTTTTCCTATACTTGAAAATCACGAAATTGATATCCTAATTCTCGATTTAAGGCTACCAGAGATGGATGGTTTTGAAGTGCTCGAAAAGGTTAAGAAACTATACCCACATATTGAGGTAATAATGATTACGGGGCATGGCGATATGGATGCTGTAATTCAGGCTATGCGGATGGGAGCGGTTGAGTTTTTTCCAAAGCCGTTTCGATTGCTCGATATGAAAGCTGCTATAAGACGTACCCGCCGTTTTATTGACCTAAACCATAGGCTTAAGGAGATTAACCAGTCCTATCAGTTAATATCAAAAGACTTGCGCGATAACGTAGGCTACGAGATGGTTGGTAGGAGCAAGGCAGTTCAACAGGTAATCGATTTAATGCGAAGAGTTGCAGCGGTTGATAATACCTCCGTTTTTATTACAGGCGAGAGTGGTACAGGTAAGGAGCTAATTGCAAGGGGTATTCATTATCTTAGTGATAGGGGCGATAAGTATTTTCATGCGGTAAACTGCTCTGCAATACCTGAAACGCTTTTCGAAAGCGAGTTCTTTGGTTATAAAAAAGGCGCCTTTACTGGAGCCGAAGAGGAGAAGGCTGGTTGGTTTGAGATTGCCAATGGCGGAACGCTTTTTCTTGATGAGATTGTTGATATGCACCCATTGCTGCAAAGCAAACTTTTGCGGGTTCTTGAGGACAGGAAGGTTCGCCGATTAGGTGCCACAAGCGATATATCTGTGGATGTTCGAATTATTGCTGCAACTAATCAGGATGTTAAGGGTTGTGTTGATGAAAATAAATTTAGGACAGACCTTTTTTATAGGCTTAATTCATTTGAGATAAATATTCCACCCCTGCGCGAACGTCCCGAGGATATTCCAGTATTGCTAAATTACTATATTCAAACCCTTAGCAAGAAGTTGAATAAAAAGATTACGGGAGTTGACAATAGAGTAGTGGCTGCAGCATTGTTGTACCCATTCCCTGGTAATGTCAGAGAACTTCGAAATATGGTTGAACGGGCTATTATCCTATCCGATGGCGATAAGCTTACCGTAAATGAATTTGCCTTTGCCGGTTTAAAAGATATTGAGGTAGATGAAGTTGATATTAATGTTGAGGAAACATTTGATTTAGACGAAATTGAAAGGCTTACAATTATTAGGGCACTTGAGCGCGCTGATAATAAGAAAGTTGAAGCAGCACAACTGCTTAATATTACAAGGCAATCACTTGATAGGCGTTTAGAAAAATATGGAATTATACTAGATTAATTCGGCTATTAGTTCCTTGTAGATGTTGTAATTATCCTCATCAAAGCAAATAAAAACCACCTGTTTAGGAGTGCTGTTCTTTGCTAAAAAATCTTTTGTGGTTTTTATGGCTATTCGGGCTGCCATACGCTTAGGAAAACGGTAAACTCCCGTACTAATATTTGGAAAGGCAACAGATTTAAGTTTATGCTCTTTAGCTAAAGCTAAACTATTGTTGTATGCATTGCGGAGTAGGTCGGGTTCTCCCATTGTGCCATCCGTCCAAATTGGGCCAACTGTATGTATAACATGCCTTGCCTTAAGGTTATAGCCTTTGGTAATTCTGGCTTCGCCAGTTGGGCAGCCACCAATAGTTTTGCACTCATCCAATAGCTGCGAACCTGCAACCCTATGAATTGCCCCATCAACACCACCGCCTCCAAGTAACGAAGTGTTAGCGGCATTTACAATTGCATCAACCTCTAGACCGGTAATATCTCCGAGTTCTAAGCTAATTCTGTTTTTCATATCCCTTCAAATATTAGTTTTCCTTAAACATACTAATTATTGCACAAAATGGCTAAGGTGCAATTTAGGGGTTTAGTAACAGAGTATTCTACCGAATCTTTGCCCCAAGTTCCCTATCGAAGGCGTTCATGAGATTTTGCATAGTTTTATCAATATGCTTATCGGTAAGCGTTTTATTCTCATCCTGCAGTGCAAACGAAACAGCGTACGATTTTTTACCCTCTTCAATGTTTTTACCTTGATAAACATCAAATAGATTAACACGCTTAATGAGCTTGCGCTCAACTTTCTCTGCAATATCCTTTATTTGGGCAAAGGTTACGTTTTTATCAATAAGTAGCGCAAGATCACGCCTTACCTCAGGATATTTTGGTATTTCAGAGAATAGCACCTTTTTTACTCTGGCTATATCGAATGCCCTATCCCAATTAATTTCGGCAAAGAAAACGGGTTGCTTAATGTGGAATGCTTTGGCAATTTTATCCAATATTTTACCTGCATAGGCTATGGTATTATCTTTTACTTTGTAGGCAATACCATATTCAAAAATGTCACTGGGTACTTGGTCAGTGGTCATAATATCTGCAAGGATTCCAATTCGCTCGAAGATGTTTTCAGCCAAACCCTTGGTATGAAAAAACGTGGTGGATTCCTGGTCCCTAGTCCAACTCTCTTCGTTAGTAAATCCTGTTTCCCAAATGGCTAACTTAAAAACTTCGTTATAGGCTTTAAGAGGTTTTTCCTTAGTGCTTTTGGCTTTGTTAAAATAGTAGCAATTGCCCCACTCGTAGAGTTTTAGGTTCGGTTTTTTTCTGTTGATATTGTAACTTATTGACTCAAGCCCACCGAACAGTAGAGTTTGTCGCATACCGTTTAAATCGGTGCTAAGCGGGTTAATAACGGTTACAATATTCTGTACCGGATAGGTTTCAGTTTCGTTATAGTATGCCTTGTGCGTTAGTGAGTTGCACATAATTTCATTCATTCCGTTTGCCGAAAGCGTATTGGAAATCATGTTAATCGTTCTATGCCTATCGGGGCGCATTGAGTATGCAAGTGAACCTTCCACTTTATCACTAATCTCAATATTGTTGTACCCATAAATACGAAGTATCTCCTCCACAACATCAGCCTCACGCTGAACGTCAACCCTGTAAGCTGGAATCTGTAATTTTAGTTTCTGACCCATATTGCTCACTACCAATATATCTAGCCCCTCTAGGATTTTAATGATTGTATCTTTTGGTATCTTTTTGCCAATTAAATTATTTACGTTGATTAAATCGAGTTCAACAGAGTAGTCGGCAATGGGGTGTGGGTAAATATCAATAATATCTGAGGATATTTCGCCTCCTGCAATCTCCTTAATAAGCATTGCGGCTCTTTTAAGTGCCCAAATGGTAATGTTTGGGTCGGTTCCCCTCTCGTACCGAAACGATGCATCGGTGTTGAGTCCATGTCTTTTTGCTGTTTTTCTAATCCAGACAGAATCAAAGTAGGCACTCTCCAAAAACACGTTTTTTGTTTCCTCTGTAACACCTGCTTTTACGCCGCCAAAAACGCCAGCAATACACATGCCCTCTTGCATATTGCAAATCATTAGGTCGTTATTGCTTAGCTTACGCTCAACCCCATCGAGGGTTGTAAAAGCGGTTTGGTCTGCCAGTGTTTTTATCACAACTTTTTTTCCTGTAACCTTATCGGCATCAAATGCGTGCAATGGCTGTCCAATTTCATGCAGTACAAAATTGGTGATATCTACAATGTTATTTATGGGTGTTTGCCCTATTGAGCGCAGCTTGTTCTGAAGCCAATCGGGTGATTTGTCAACCTTTGCATTTGATATGGTTATAGCCGAGTACCTAGGACAGGCTGATGAATTTTCTACTTCAACGGGAATTATCAGGTTCTGATTATCAATTGAAAAATTATCAACACAGGGAAGTATTGCTTTTGTGGGAGCAGAAAGGTTAAGGTAAGCTGCTAAATCGCGGGCAACACCAAAGTGCGAAGCAGCATCGATGCGGTTAGGTGTTAGACCAATCTCAAATTGATAATCATCTTGTATATTGAAATGCTGGGCAGCGGGAGTACCTATACTCACATCGGGACTTAGTACAACAATCCCATCGTGCGATTTACCTAACCCAAGTTCATCCTCGGAGCAAATCATCCCTTCGGAGGGTTGGCCTCTCAGTTTAGCCTTCTTAATGGTTAACTCCTCATCGTTAAAATATAGCTTGCTGCCAATTGTGGCCACTAGTACTTTTTGTCCGGCTGCAACATTGGATGCACCGCAAACTATGTTGAGCAAATTTTCCGTTCCAATATCAACAGTAGTAACACTTAACTTGTCCGCATCGGGGTGTTTTTGACAGGTTTTAACCTCACCAATTACAATTCCTTTTAATCCACCCTTAATGGTTTCAATTTTTTCAAGTCCTTCAACCTCAAGGCCAATGTCGGTAAGAATTTCCGATAGTTCATCGGGTGTTTGACTGAAGTTTAAGTAGTTCTTTAACCAGTTGTACGATATTTTCATTGGGAGTATGAGTTATCCGTTTTATTAAATTTTTAAGCTAATTGCAAAATTAGCGAAAAAAGGTAGTATTCTTTAACTATTAAGGAGAAACTATGCTAAAAATAGCCTTTATTGGGAAGGCTTGAGAATAGTTGTCGTTTAAATACAAAGAATTGAAGCAGGATGCTTTTGGGGTATAGTTTTACCTTGGGATGCTTAAACAACCGTCTTTTTTTTGAAACGCTAAAGCATTTGCAGAAAAAATAGCAGTGTGCTCTAAAAACCGACCATACAAATTTGGGTTTTCCAGTTAAAAGGTATCCAAATGCCGAAGCATAATCGAGTATAAGCCTAATAAATATAACAGGGATTAGCGATTGCCTAGAAAGATTTTTCAAAAGCATTAAAAGGTTATTTCGGTGGTTGAAGTAAACCTTTCGAGGGCTATTTGCTGCAAGCGTACCCCCGCCAACGTGAAGAACATTAGCACTGGGAATGCACCACACCGATTTCCCGCTGCGCTTAAGCCTCCAGCAAAGGTCAATCTCCTCCATGTGTGCAAAAAAATCCTCATCAAATGCACCAGCACTCCAAAAATCGCTTGCCCTAACCAGCATGCAAGCGCCCGTAGCCCAAAATATTTCTTTTGCTTCGTTGTACTGGCCATTGTCCTCTTCAACAATATTGAGCACTCTACCTCTGCAAAAGGGGTAACCCAAAAAATCGATGTATCCACCTGCAGCACCAGCATACTCAAAAAAAGTTGGTGCTGCATAGCTGTTAATCTTTGGCATACATGCCGCTACATTTGGGTTTTGCTCTATGAATGACACCATTGGCTCAAGCCAATTGCTGTTAACCTCAACATCGGAGTTGAGTATAACGTAGTAATCACTATTGATTTGCTTAAGCGCACGATTGTATCCGCCTGTAAATCCATAGTTTTTATCAAGTTGAATAATTTTTACGCTCTCGCCAAGCGAATTGAGCCATTGAACTGAGCCATCGGTTGAGCCATTATCAGCAACAACAACATCAACGGTAAAACCTTCAACCTTTGAGTTTGATATTACGCTGGGCAAAAACTGTTGTAGGTAGTTTAGTCCATTCCAGTTAAGGATAACTATGGCAATGCTCTTCATTCAGGTTTAGTTTGCTGTAAGTTTGGTTTAGGTTTTCGTTTCCATCGGCGGTGTGACCAGAGCCAGTATTCTGGAGCCTCAATTATTTGCTTCTCCAAGCGTTTTAGGTGTAGCTCGGTAAGCTCATTGGCCTTAAAAATATTTGGTTCTTCGGTTAGCAACTCAAAGTCTACCTCGTATTTTCCTCTTTTTACTCTACGCATATTACAGAAAACAACAGGCATGTTGAATTTTTGAGCTAGTTTTTCGACACCCAAAAACACGGGAGTTTGCTGATTGAGAAAAGTTGTCCAATATCTAATATCACCCCCGGCAGGTGTTTGATCCGAAACCAATCCCAGAAGTATTAGTTCCCCTTTTCGTTTGTAATCAATTATGGCTCTTAGGGTATCCTTCATGGCAACAGGAACTCCTCCAAAGCGCTTTCGAGAATTGTTTATCAGCTTTTCAAACCTTTTATTATTTATTGGTTTATATATGCCAATTGCATGGTGATTAACATAATGGCCAATTAATGCATAGAGTTCCCAACTACCATAATGACCAGATACAAGAATGGCGCTTTTTCCCTCCTTGTAAAACCTCTCGAATAGTTCAAGGTTATTGAATTTGCATAGGTTTAGAGCTCTTTTTCGGCTAGCATGCAGCAGAAAGACACTTTCGAAGATAAGGTCACTTAAATGCCTGTAAAATTTCTTTTCGATGGCTTTTCGCTCTTCATCCGTTTTTTCAGGGAAAGAGTTTTTAAGATTGTTGCGTACAACATTTTTTCTGTAGCCAACCAAATGATATATCACTAGGTATGTAAAATCTGAAATACGTGCCACGGCACGCAACGGTATTTGTGCAATTAGCCAGGTAAAAGCATAAAAAAATGAAAAGAGTATGGCGCGCATTTTCTTAGGTTGATTATTTTTTTAAAAACTTCGATGTAATATCCCTAAATTCATCAAACATTTTGCTATTTGCAGCAATAATTTCTTTGCCAAAGATAAAATTATTTGTACCACTAAAATCGCAAACTTTTCCTCCTGCTTGTTCAACAATAAATGAGCCTGCTGCAACATCCCAAGGCTGAAGACTATACTCGTAAAATGAGTCGAATCTACCGCAGGCAACATAGGCCAAGTCGGTTGCAGCTGAACCTAATCTCCGTAATCCATGTGAATAGCGCATAAAGTGCTCCATCGATTTTAAAAAAGGTTCCATTCTCTCATAATCGTAGTATGGAAATCCTGTCGCAATAAGCGAATCGGCTACCTTTCCCGTATCAGATACGGTTATTGGATTCCCATTCAGAAATGCTTTTTTCTCTCCCCACGAGTAAAAACATTCATCAAGAGAAACCTCATAGATAACGCCAAGTACAATTTGTTCCTTATCCATTAAGGCAATGCTTATTGCGTAGGGGGGGAGTCCATGAATAAAATTTGTGGTTCCGTCTAGCGGGTCAATTATCCAGTTTAGCCCATTGGGGTTTTTCTGCCCAGTTCCTTCTTCGGCTATAAACCCTGCTTGAGGTAAAATTTCCCTAAGCTTGGCTACAATTAACTTCTCTGCCTCCTTATCAACATACGAAACAAAGTCGTGAAGGCCTTTTGACTCAACCTTCTCAATGCTAAAACTCTTACGTTGAGTTCTGATGAAGCCTCCTGTTTCCGTTGCTATATCGATAACCTGCTCACAAATATTCTGAATGTTCATATTGATTACTTTACTCATTTTTAATAATTTTCGCTGTTAGATTCCCCGTATTTGAAGTACCTAAAAGTTGAACACTCGCAATTTTTCCTGCCAGTTCTTTTCTAAAATCAATTTCAACCTTTACATAATTTCGGGTAAAACCTGTTATTGTCCCTTTTCTGTTTGCTCCCTCGAAGAGTACTTCCTCTTTACGGCCAATATTTTGAGCATAAAACTCACTGTGTAATGAATAGGAGAGATGTTGAAGTTTATCTGCTCGTTGCTTTATTGCCTTCGGATGCACTTTACCCTCGAAATCTGAGGCTGGTGTGCCAGGTCTTTCAGAGTATGGGAAAATATGAAGAAACGAGGGTTTTAGCTCGTTTAAAAGGTTGTACGAATCGGAGAAGTCATTATCTGTTTCGCCCGGGAATCCAACAATTACATCGACCCCAATAAAAACATTGGGTATGGCTTGTTTAATTTTTTCAATCTTATTGGCAAAAAGTTCACGGTTGTATCTCCGTTTCATCAGCCTTAAAATATTGTTCGACCCAGATTGTAGAGGGATATGGAAATGGGGAAGAAATTTGTTAGAGGCTGCAACAAAAGCAATAACCTCATCGGTTATTAAATTTGGCTCAATTGATGAAATGCGGTAACGCTCAATACCCTCAACCTTTTCGAGTTCCTTCAACAAACCGATAAATGATTCACCGGTTGTTCTTCCAAAATCGCCCGTATTCACACCAGTAAGAATTATTTCTTTTATACCTTGGCTAGCAATGCTTTGGGCTTGAGTTATAATGGTGCTTATGGGAATATTTCTGCTTTTACCACGAGCGTTGGGTATTGTGCAATAGGTGCAGTGATAATCGCATCCATCTTGCACTTTGAGGAATGAACGGGTTCGGTCTCCCGAAGAGTATGCCGGAAAAAAATCGTTAAGTACATCAATTTCGCAGCTGTAAATTTTGGCCTTTGCATTTTTACTAGCATCGCCCATATATAGGGGGATATTACCTCTGTCGGATGCTCCCATAACCAAGTCAACGCCCTCAATGTTTGACAAATCTTCGGGTCTGAGTTGTGCATAGCAACCAACAACTGCCACAAAAGCATTAGGCGAATGCTTAATGAATTTTTTTATTGCCTGGCGACATTTTTTTTCAGCATGTTCGGTAACCGAGCATGTATTAATGACAAAAACATCGGCTTGGCTGTTGGGTGAAACTCTTTCGAATCCTAGTTCATCGAATTGCCTTGCAATTGTTGAAGTTTCAGAAAAATTTAGTTTGCAGCCTAAGGTGTGAAAAGCCACTCTTTTTTGATTGTTCGGCATCAATTGTGATTATGTAAATAACACCGCAAAATTACTAAATAGCGGCTATATAACTAGCTAAATAGCATAAAATGGTTTCGTTAAGTTGTGTGCTATTAGCGTAATCCTTTATAAGCGAATCAAATTGGTTTTAAAATCAGGAGAATTGAATTTGGGGTTAAAACTGTTGTTTATGTGAATCTCACCCGATTCAGAGTTAACGTAGCCCTTAATAAATCCATTGGGTAGCCAAAAAACCTCATCGGAATCCTCGTTACTTTCCTGTTTTTTACTGATAATTTGTTCAACGGTTAGCACCTTGTTGCTTTGCTTTATAATATTTTGGTAATGGTTGTACAACTCTTTGCCTATTGCGATAATTACAACATATTTACCAAATTGACTACGAAGATGGTGCTTATAAACAAAGTCAAGCCTATCGCTAGTAACCCGTTCGGCTGTTTTGTGGAATGAGTCAACAAAGATAAATCCTTCATCACAAATCTTCTGAGCAATATCCTCATTTCTGGTGTAATGCACAAAAAGGACCTCTGTTTCCTCATCCATTAGAATAAAATTCTGAATGTTGTCCTCAAAGATTTTGTTGGGTTTTGCCTGGGGCAGTTTCTGAGACTCTTTAACCTTTTTAACTATTCTTGCAATACTTTCTTTTGATAGAATACTCTCAAGACTATCCTGTTTTTTTAATATATCCTCAATTAATTGGTTTTTTTTATACAATTGGTAGTGAGTAAACCCAATATATACAATCAATATCGTTATTATAATTAGTTCTGGGTTCATCCAATTTTTGGTGTGTAAGCGTTACCCATGCAAGTTAGGTATAATATTCAATTCTTCAGTATTGTAGAACAGTACAAATACTGATAAAGTTTAGATCAAATTGTTAATTTAATCCTAAAGAATTATGGACTGCAGGATACTCGTGGTTTTGTCCTTAGGGATGGGGTAAGGGTAGATATTGTTTTAAAAAGTTGCTTAATTTTTATTTCTTTAATAGAGTATGCACTAGCCTAATTATTCCTGTTTGAAGCATGGATTCTCTAGTACAAATAAAATTCTATATTACTTAGTTTGGGGAGAGGTTGGGTTTAAAATTATCTTACTTGAAAATCGAAAAGGCTATCCTGTTCCATTAATTTCACACTTAACTCTGTACCATCTGGCAGGAAGTTAAACCCAATGTATCTTTGTTCTTCGGTGTTTTGGGTTGATTCTTATTTGATGACCCGTTGAGCTGCTATTATTTAGATTTGCGGTGGTCTTCTGAGTAATTACCCATCGTAAATAATCATCTAAAACTTTGCGAACGTTTAACAACAGATCAATATTTTACCCCTGAATTAACATATTTTAACACTTCTTGCCAGTGGTTTTTATTCCCATGTTGTTTACATATTATACCCGAAGGCATCGCCTTACTCGATTATGCGACAATTTGACTCGTAAAAGTGCTGTTTTCTTTAAAAAGATATAGCTAAAGAATATTGCGTGCCGGCATATGGTTTTAATGTGTAATCTAAGAACCAACAACTATGAAACCATTTAAAAATCTTACCGAGAAAGAGTATGAAATGCTTCTCAAATTTCCTGCTTACATTTCACTGATGGCAGCCAACCAGGATGGGAAGTTTGATGATGTGGAAAAAAAATCGGCAATTAACTTTGCGCACATAAAAACCTATAGTTGCGACTGGCTGCTTATTGACTTTTTTAAGGACGTTGATAAAGTATTTGAAAGCAATATTGTGCAATTGGATAAAGAGTTACCCAAAGGAAAAGAGAACAGAGACGAAACTATTAGGAATGAATTGCACAAACTTGAATGTATTGTTTTGAAATTGGGAAAAGAATACTCTTCTATAATGCATGATAGCATGCAATCATTTAAAAATCACGTATCAAAGGCACACAATAATGTGCTGGTGGATTTTGTTTTTCCGCTTCCCATAAAAGGCTTTAGAGAATAATGCGAGACAGTTCACCAATAGCACCTGTTTTGATGTTTTGATAAATCAGCGTTGCACCTAAAAAAGCATAGGAGCAATCTTTGAAACTGATTTGCGATTCGTTTGAGTACAAGAGAAAAGTTTGATAATAGCCCTTTCTCTTAATTTTTTGGTTTTGCCAATAATAGAATAAAACATCTAGAAATGGAACCAAATGCAGAAATACAAAACCCCGTACAAAACTCGGGAAAACATTCTGATACCAAGGATGATTTGAAGTCTCTCCCCATGCATGAACTGCTGGAAAAGTTGGGTTCATCCCCTCAAGGGCTTTCGCAAACTGAGGCAGAGAAGCGCCTCACTCATTATGGACCCAATGAACTGGAAGAAAAGAAAACTAACCTGCTGCTAAAATTTCTTTCTTCCTTTTGGGGACCTATTCCCTGGATGATTGAGGTAGCCGTCATTCTTTCGGCACTTGCCCAGCATTGGCCCGATTTCTTTATTATTCTCCTTTTACTCATTGTAAATGCAGTGGTTGGATTTTGGGAGGAACGCGAAGCAGGCAATGCCATTGCAGCCCTCAAAGCCAAACTGGCTGTAAAAGCCCGTGTGTTGCGCGACGGGAAATGGGTAAACCCGTCATCACGCGAACTGGTGCCCGGAGACGTCATCCGCTTGCGGTTAGGTGATATTGTTCCAGCAGATGCTCGTTTGCTGGATGGCGATACCGTTGAGGTTGATCAGTCGGCGCTAACCGGTGAATCCCTGCCTATTACACGTAAAAAAGGCGAGGCAGTGTTTTCAGGCTCTGTGATTCGCCAAGGCGAAATGGTCGCCCTAATATATGCAACAGGTATTCACACCTATTTTGGTAAAACTGCGGAACTTGTGCAGGAGGCACATACCAGCAGCCATTTTCAAAAGGCAGTTCTAAAAATTGGGAATTATCTTATTCTCCTTGCCATTGTATTGGTAGCTGTAATTATTGTGGTTGCCATTTTGCGTGGCGATAAAATTCTTACCACCCTACAGTTTGCCCTGGTGCTCACAGTGGCAGCTATTCCCGTGGCCATGCCTACCGTGCTATCCATAACCATGGCCGTGGGTGCACGTTTTCTAGCCACAAAAAAGGCCATTGTAAGCAAACTGGTGGCCATTGAGGAGCTAGCCGGAGTGGATATGCTTTGCGCTGACAAGACAGGCACCCTCACTCAGAATAAACTTACCCTGGGGGACCCTTTTTGTATTGATGAGATTGCGGCTGACCAGGTTATTCTTTATGGAGCACTGGCATCGCGTGAAGAAAACAATGACATCATTGACCTTGCCGTGCTGGGTGGCGTTAAAAACAAAGAGGTATTAAACCAATACACCCTCCTTCATTTTCTGCCTTTCGATCCTGTACACAAGCGTACAGAAGCCAGCATAAAAGGCAAGGATGGAAAGGAATTTAAAGTCACTAAGGGAGCACCACAAATAATAATGGAACTCTCGGACAATTCCGATAAAGTGAAGCAAACTGTGGATAAGGCGGTGAATGATTTCGCAGAGCGAGGTTACCGTTCATTGGGCGTTGCGCACTCCAAAGGCGATGGTTCTTGGCAGTTTGTCGGCGTATTGCCTTTGTTCGATCCACCACGCGATGATGCCAAATCAACCATTGCAACCGCACTGAAAATGGGTGTGAAGATTAAAATGGTTACGGGCGATGCTTTGGCCATTGCCCAGGAGACCGCTAAAAAATTGGGGTTGGGTACAAATATCCTGGATGCCAGCATACTGGGCGATTCAAAAGGAGAAGAATCAAATGAGGTAGCAAAATCCATAGAAGATGCAGATGGTTTTGCCCAGGTATTTCCTGAACATAAATTTCATATTGTGGATGTTCTCCAAAAGCACAACCACTTTGTTGGGATGACGGGCGACGGTGTAAATGATGCTCCAGCACTGAAAAAAGCTGACTGTGGCATTGCTGTTTCCGACGCAACCGATGCTGCACGTTCAGCGGCTGACATTGTGCTGATGACGCCCGGCCTTTCGGTAATCATAGAGGCAATAAAGGAGAGCCGGAAAATATTTCAGCGGATGAACAGTTACGCCATTTACCGCATCTCCGAAACCTTGCGGGTGTTGCTATTTATGACTTTATCCATTCTTGTATTCAATTTTTATCCGGTTACTGCCGTAATGATTGTAATGCTGGCTCTACTTAATGATGGTGCCATTCTTTCTGTAGCGTTTGACAACGTTAAATACAAAGACCAACCCGAAAAATGGAATATGCACATGGTGCTGGGCGTATCTACTGTGTTGGGAATTATAGGAGTAGTGTCTGCCTTTGCCCTGTTTTATTTGGGTGAACGGGTGTTTCACCTCGATCACAATCACATTCAGACACTGATATATCTGAAACTGTCAGTTGCTGGTCACCTTACCATCTTTCTTACACGTACTCGCGGTACATTCTGGTCTATACCTCCTGCAAAGGCATTGTTTTTTGCTGTGCTAGGCACCCAGATTATTGCAACTTTTATTGCTGTTTACGGATTATTTATGACACCTATTGGCTGGCGTTGGGCAGGCTTTGTCTGGGGATATGCCATTGTGTGGTTTCTGGTAAACGACCGCATAAAATTGCTCGCTTACCGGATTTTCGACCCTATTAAATCTAGTAAGTCAGATAATTAAGTCTTTTTATGGGAAAACGGATTACAATATTTCCGCTCTCCCAGATTGTTTTGGTTAGGCTTAATCTAACAGAAGGAATTGAAACTAAGAAGATAAGCCTTTGTATTAATCTATAACCGAATGAAATGAACGAGTATCTTCGAACAATCATTGTTTTACCAATAGCAAGATAGAGTCAGGTTAATAATGAGGAAGTTAAGGGTTATGGGTCGCGGGTTAGCGGGCTCGATTGAATTACAAGGAATTTCAAAAACCAAGGGCTAAAAGTTAACAGTCTCAACAATCCAAAAAAAAACATTAGCTTTGTTAACTGTTGCAGTTTTATAAAAAAAATCACTAGCATCCGAAAGTCTGTTTTTTAAAAAGCCCGAAGAATTCCTTATTTTTGAGTTCGACAAAAAACTTTATAAATATGGGACTCTTCAGGCGAAACAAAAATAACAATAAACCTCTTATCCG
>JAQUJY010000131.1 GCA_028680705.1 Bacteroidales bacterium | reverse complement strand
GTTTCTGGGATAATCCAAGTCGAATAAGCTGCGATGTGGTGACTGTATTCGGGTCGAAATTGAAGAGTTCTGGTTCCTTGGTAGGCGGCTTTTCCTCTTCGATATACGAAAAGGGTTGCTTAACTCTATCCACTGGCTGATTAAGCGTAAGCATAAAGCTGTCAACCTTGCTAAACAATTGTGGATTACCCAATGGACTTGATGAAACGAAGAAAATGCGGTGTATGTATGGAGCTATGGCAACTATAAAAATTAGGGAGAATAGCACCAAAATTCCATAACGCTCAGCTCGAGAAAAATTTAACCATTCTTTCCACATGCTGAAAAAAGTGTTTAATCAATGTAATTTAAAAGTGTCGAGACTATAAAGTATTTTGTGTAAATACATTAGATACAATTTTAATTTAGCTTACATCTATTACCAAAGATAGTCAAAAATTGATGAAGAATCATGCCCCAATTATGGATTGGGATATTCCTTTTTCTCTCAATTTTCTTTATCTGACAAAGGACTCATCAGCTATTATTAACATATTGAGTAATGATTACAATCTGTTGCCCTTTTACTTTTTCCTCAATAAATTTTGCATTGTTGCCAACCATTCCTCTTTCTTTGTAAGGCTTTGCAAAAATATAGTTTTGGGAGAAGTCAGGAAACATGCAATACAGCAGTGAATGTGCAACTTAAACTCGTTGAATGTTTACTTTAAAATATAATAAAAAATCAATAGTGTTGTTTTAACCTCAATTATCCGAGCAATGTTTTCAGAATTTACAAAATATTTATCTTTGACATGTGAGAAGATTTTTTTGTTGTGCACCTCAAAGATAATTTGAGATACTTAAATTTCTTCTCACTTTTTTAAATCGTTTAGGACGCTATTAACTTTCTTTTTCATTTTTTTAAGATTTTAGCTAAGCGTAAAACAGCATCATCTTAGCTTTTATATTAATTGCGCTTTATGTTTTAAGTTAATTTCCCCCATAACCTGGCTGCGGGCGGGGAGAGCGCTGGCTACAAGGCGCTGTGGCTTCCCCTTCTTTATTGCCCAGTATATAGTGCTTTATTACAGCAATGTATTGATTGAGATGGAAAGTAGCACGTTGATCTATATTGCAGATGCCATTGCCGATAAATATATTTAACATTTCTGAAACCAGCTAGTTTAGGGGTAATGAGAATAACGAAATGGCATGCTCATTGCCATCTCGGTGAATAGCAAAAGGTCCAACCTGTCCATTTTGCTCAAAAAGGGCATAGGTAACTAAATCAGCAGGCATGCCTAACGTCTTTGGTAGTAATATCTTGTGTAATTGATGTCCAGTAAGAGAGTAGCAATTGAACCATGTATTATCTCTCTCCTGATACAAAACGTAAAGTGCTTCTTGGGTCAGTTTTAAATCAGTAATAGTTTGGCTAAAAACTTTACGTTCAGCTATATTCAGGTAATTACGTGTTCCAGGTGTACCCATCAGTTCGATGTTTAACGGAATGTCAAACACCTTAACCGAACGGATTACCGTTTCAGGGGATTCGTGGGCCACTATATGAACAAGTCCCGATGTTCCACAAGAGTATGCAGCATAATTACCTGAACGGTGATACAATTGGTTGAAAGTAAAGGCATAGCCTACCCTGTAGTGTTGGTATATTGTATCTAATTGGCCGAAGGAGCTCAGAAGCTTACCAGAGGTTAAATCATAGCAATGAAACAGGGGGGTATCCTCGTAGAATTCAGGAAGTAACGGATTAAAGTCTTTGGGGTCACCTTTCCATTCTTCAATATCCAATTCAAACAAAGGGTACCCTTTTCGTACTGGTATCATCACCTCGCTGTCCCCATTAGGTGAGAATTCCGTGTGATCGTTAAGAAAAATCGGTGAATAGTTAAATTTATCCTTAATGAATGTTAGGCTATAGAGTTCACGTGCATTGCTGTTAACATCCCACTTAAAGAATGCTGGTTTATTAAAATAGGCAATTCCCCCACTGGGGCTTCTAAACATATTGGGAAGTGAAAAGGAGAGTAGGTACTTTCCATTGCCAATTGAAGAGCATTTGTTGGGCATAATGAATACTTGATTATTCTGTTTCATTTCCATAAACCTTGAACGATTAACCACCAGGGTGTCAGTAAATGAGATCTCTTCGTCGAGTGAGGTTTTAAAAGCCTCTAGAAGAGTGCCCTTTTCTTCACTAATGCTAAACGCATAGAATGTCTCAGCTAGTTCGTCATTAAAGCATAAAATATTGTTATAAAGCGAAGGGGTTTCATAGACTTCTGAGATTGGTTGTGATGTATTACTGATCAATGGTATGGTTTGCCGATTCAGTAAATTATTACTCTTAGGTGGTCTGCTTTCATCAGCTGTTGAGATTAAAGGATCTGTTCCAAAATCATTGAATTTTAGAGGCTCCTCTGCATTGTAGAAGGATATAAGGGTTTCATCATTCCACTCTGGTACATCTCCTCCAAACAGCAATAGCCCCCTTTCCTTACTAATTTTTAGTGTATATGTAACAGAAAGACGCCCCGCGCTTAAGCTGAAAATATTTCGGTAAGATTCAGTAGTGTCAATAATCACTGCATCTGAAATGAACCCCTTTTTCTCAATGTAACGACGAGCTGCTTGCCCATTAGGATAGCTTACCCAAAGCAAGATGGTGGCAGTACTGTCAAGCATTTTAATGTAAGGCAATTGGTTGATATCTACTTCGCATCGGGGACACATTTGGGGGCGAAACAACACCGCATAAACGGATTTGGTTCCCAAAGGAAGTTCTCTTAACTTCTCTTTAAGTAATTCTTCTGTATCCTTTTTTTGTGCTATTCTAAAATAATCACCAATAACAGCGTTGCCCTTAACTGTTTGCGACCATGTAGTACCTATTGAGCTAAGGCAAAAGAATAGAATCAGAAGTATATACGATGAAAGATTTTTCATTTTTTTTATTTTTAATAAAAAAATGCCCCTCAGAATGCTTTGAGAGGCATCTTAATAGAATTACTTAATACTACCATCGGAAAAATTAACGCGAGATTTTTCTACAATAATAGATCGATTCCCATCAGAAATCCTAACATATTCGACCTTTTTATTTTCGGCAGTTCCCGATTTTGTTGAACTTGTTGGCAGTTCTGGGTGGGTTATCTTTTTACAAAGACGGTAACAGGTTCCTTTACACGGTCTTAAAAAACCAGCTTTATCACCGTAATATTCTACTGAACCTTTTGCTGTAAATTCCTTTTCTTTGGCTATACCTTCATTGCTTTCGCTTTGAGCAAATGCAAACATACTACTTATAAGTAGAATGGATAAAACAATAATTTTCTTCATTTTATTATTATCTTTAAACGTTTTTTACTCTGCGCGGCAGCCCACCTTGTTCAGAGGTTTTACTTATGGGTTGCTGCGCTTTTTTTTATCCCTTAGGGTATGGGTAGCCCCACCTTACTTTTTGCGGGGCTTAGGTTCCCCCCCCCCCCCTTTTTTTTCGGAACGCTCTGTTTTTTTAGCGTTACGCCTTGCAACCATCGCCTTGCAGCGGCTGCTTGGGTTTAGGTTAAGTTGGTTTTAGGGCCTCCTTTCGTGTTGGTTAGTATATTTATGAACCCATAAGTATACCAAACATACAAAATTTTAGTATGTATAGCCCCCCTCCGTATATGTTATACAGCATGTTTTTTGGTGTAAGTTCCGCTTTGTGTTGCCAGCAGTGGGTTTGGGGTAATTCTGAAAATGTACTAAATGTCACCTAGCGGCAACGCTACAAATATATTGATATGTGTCAATTTGTGTTTGATAAAGGGTGGTAGTATTTATATTTGTGCTATGTGGATAGGGTAGGTACATTTATTTGCCTCATAATTAAATCCCTATTTTATGAGGTAGATACAAAAAAAGAGCAGTTGATAAAAATCTACTGCTCTCATAAACTTGTTTTTAAAACTGATTTATAACTCCTTTAGAAGTTCCTCAACCGCTTTTTTAAGCTGAAGATCTTTTCCGTATAGTACAGCCTCAAAAGGATTTTCAACTTTTACATCGGGTTCCAGCTGAAGATTTTCCAGCGCCCTGTTCTCTTCAATGCCCCAAACGGCAATCATTGGAATTCCAAAAATAATTGTGGGGTCAATTTGCGTTTCCCACCATACGGCTGTTCCTGTTCCGGGAACGGGCATCCCAATAAGTTTTCCAATTCCTTTGGCCCTATAGGCATAGGGAAAGAGGTGTGCGTCGCTGTAATTTCCCTCGCTCATCAGAACGGCACTTGGCTTCGACCATTTGTCGCGGGGTTCTCCGCCTCTGGTTTCAAAGCCATAAGGCCTAAATGTGGCGTAGGGCTTTCCATCGAGGAAGTTTGAGAGGTCTTCGTGTAGCCAACCTCCACCGTTAAAGCGAGTGTCGACAATAAGTGCTTCTTTATCGGCGTTTTTACCCTGTACCTCATCATAAACTGTTCGGAAGCTATAATCGTTCATTCCCCTAACGTGAACGTAGCCAATACGGCCACCGCTTAGCTCCTCTGTCATCTCACGCATGGTTTCAATCCAACGCTTGTAAAGTAAGTTGTTCTCCTCACCACTCGAAATGGGTTTCACAATCTCATCCCACCGGTTGCTCGTTGTTGGATCGAACACACTCAATAGCACATTGTTGTCTTTTTTTCTATTCAGCAATTTGTTCCAATCTATTTGGCTAGTAATTTCTTCTCCGTCAATTTTCTCAATCACATGCCCTGCTTTAACCTTGCTTTCGGCCTTATCGAGTGGCCCACCCTTTATTACCTCAGTAATATTTAGGCCATTGCCTACTAATTTTTCATCGTAGAAAAGACCTAGAGAAGCAGTATTATCGCCATTCTCGGGCCTGTGGTAGTACCTTCCTCCGGTATGCGAACCATTGAGCTCACCCAGGAGTTCGCTTAGCAGTTCCTGAAAATCGTAGTTGTTGTTGATATGCGGAAGGAATTTCGCATAGTTCTCGCGGTACATTTCCCAATCAATTCCATGTAGGTTAGGATCGTAAAACTTCCGCTTAACCTGCCTCCATGCATGATGAAAAATATACTCACGTTCTGCGGCTGCATCCAAAACCATCTCTGCATTAATACTAACCGGGCTTACCTTTCCAGTTTTTGTCTCAATCTTTTGAATTCGTCCACTTGCCATAACAAACAGGTTGTCGCCATCCTTGCTTATCTCCATTCGTCCGCCCCTTGAGCCAATCTTAGCCAATGACTTTAGCTCCTTGGTCCTTGTGTCAACCTCCCAAATATCATAATCCTTCTCAAACCGAGCCATAAAGTAGAGTTTATCGCCCTTTGGAGAGATTTTGTAGCTAGCTAGGTTTACCGAACCCGGTGTTAATTTTACCCTCCAGTCCTCAACATTTTCAAAGTTGGGACTCCAGTCGGGGGTTGTTGGTTTTTTCTTATCAGCCTTACCTTTTTTCTTGCCCTCATCCTTATCATTCTCCTTCTCTTTCTCCTTGGCCTCATGCTCTTTAACCAGGTCAAACTCCTCCTTGCTTAGCATAAACCGATCGTACGCCTCTTTATCAAAGAACATTGCATAAATATCAACCTCTCTGGCACCCTGATAGGCGAGAGGTCTTTTACCATCCTTATCATTAACCCAAAGCATTGCTTTTCCATCTATTGCCCAAAGGGGACCGCCATCGGAAAAACCGCTATTGGTCAATTTCGTTCCATCGCCTGGGTTCTGCACATCGAATGCAACGAGGTACGATGCTCCGTACATTCCCATTGAGCTTCTAGCAACTAGCCATTTGCTATCGAGACTCCAGATAAAATCCTGATCGCCATCGCGGTAGGAGAAATTTTGGCCGGCGGGAACTATTGTTCGAGATGTTTTGCTCTCAAGATTAAATATCTTGAGAGTATTCCTGTCTTCAAGGTAGGCAATCTCTTTTCCATCGGGCGAAACAACGGGTTGAAACTCCTCCTTATCGGTGGCAATTACAGCCTCCTCTTTAATTAGCGTAGAAGCAAAAAAGTAAGGCTCCTCGCTACGTACAA
>JAQUJY010000130.1 GCA_028680705.1 Bacteroidales bacterium | reverse complement strand
AATACTACTTTTGTTGCATCGGGCAGGCGAACCTATGCCGATTTATTTCTCCCTTTTGCACCCAATGAATCCATACGGGATAACCGATTGTTTTTTTACGATTTAAACCTAAAGATTAATCATAGGGTTAACGATAATAATAGGTTTTACCTCTCAGGCTATTCTGGCCGCGATATCTTTAAAAATGAATTTGCCAAGTTTGGCTTTGGCAATCAAACCCTAACCTTTAGGTGGAATCACCTTTTTGGGCCAAAACTATTCTTAAATTCATCGGTGGTTTTTAGTAGCTACAATTACTATTTGGGAACGGGAAACGTAGATGCAAACTCGTTTGTTTGGAATTCGAACATGGAGGATTATAGCACCAAATTCGATTTTACCTATTTCCTAAATTCCAACAATACATTGCGTTTCGGTGTCCAATCTACATATCATGTTATTAGTCCTGGTATCGTAAAAGGTTTAGACTCCGAGTCTATACTCAACGATATAGTTATGCCAAATAGCTACTCATTTGAGCATGGTGCTTATGCTCAAAACGAGCAAAGTATTGGTAGCAACCTTACCCTAAAATATGGGTTAAGGCTATCTGCTCTTCAGAATATTGGTAAGGCGAAAGTGTATAATTATAATAGTAATTATGAGGCGGAAGGCTTTGCTACCTACGGTAAAGGCGAGACATATAATACCTATATCAATTTTGAACCCCGTTTAGGTATTATATATCAGCTTAGTCAAAAGCAATCAATTAAAGGGAGCTATTCCCGAACTGTTCAATATATTCAGCTGGCCTCAAACGCCGAGGCTGGAACACCATTAGATATCTGGTTTGCTGCTTCGCCCAATGTAAAACCGCAACTATCCGACCAGTGGGCACTTGGTTTTTTTAGAAACTTTTTTGATAATAAACTGGAAACTTCTGTTGAGGTTTACTATAAGGACATGAGGAACGTTGTCGACTTTAAGGAGTTTGCCAATCTGATGCTTAACGAAAAATTAGATGGTGAACTCCGCATTGGGACAGCCCAATCGTACGGAATAGAATTCCTTGCTCAGTTTGGCAACAAAAAACTCAATGGTTGGGTAAGCTATACCTATTCCAGAGCATTCCGCAACATCGATGAGATAAATAACGGAAACCGCTACCCTGCTCCATACGACAAGCCCCACGATATTTCTGTGGTTTTCAACTATGAGCTTAGCCCAAAATTAACTCTTTCGGCTAATTGGGTTTATGCTACGGGGGTTCCTTCAACTTTTCCTGCTGGCCGATACGAAATACTTGGTACAATTATACCGCTTTACACCGGGAGAAACTCCTATCGATACCCCGATTATCATCGCCTTGATGTAGGCATATCCTATCGACCAAGGGCAAAAAGCGGACGTAAATGGGAAGGTGAATGGAACTTATCAATTTATAATGCCTACAACAGAAAGAATGCATGGTCAATAAACTTTGTTCAGGATAGCAATAATCCAACCCTGTCGTATGCCGAGAAAACATACCTTTTCTCAATTGTACCAGCAATAACCTATAATTTTAAATTTTAGTAGCATGGCAACAAAATTAGGTAGAGTAAACAGCTATAAATTCCTTATTCTAATATTTTTTACGCTTTCAATTGTTTCGTGCACAGAGCGTATTGACATTGAATTGGGAGGCACCTATACCCGCTGCGTAATTTATGGCGAGTTTACAACCGATACCACATCGCATTGGGTTTCAATTACCCGCACAGCCGATTATTTTAAGAATGGGGCACCTTCTCCTATTTCGGGTGCTGTTGTTACCATAGAGGATGATGAAAACTCCCATAGCCTTACCGAAGATGCTGAAAACCCTGGAAACTACTATACCAATTCGGATGTGTTTGGAGTTGTGGGTAAGGTGTACACACTATTTGTAGATGGGGTTGATTTGCTAAACGACGGCAATATAACAAGCTACGAGGCTAGCTCAGAGATTAAACCAGTTGCATCACCCGACTCAATTGAGGTGATTTTTAAGAATTATTGGTTTGTTAATGTTTATGCGCAAGACCCTTTTGAGACTGAAGATTTTTACAAGTTCTTGGTTTACCAGAATGGAGTGCTACACTCCGATTCGCTTCAAAAAATTCAGGTTATTGACGACGTATTATTCAACGGCAACTACACCAACGGCATATCAATTTATTTTGTAAATCCCGATTCTGAGGATACTTTTAATACTGGTGATACTATAACAGTTGAATTTTGTGGTATTACTAAGGATTACTTTAAGTATTTAATTGAAGTGCAAGCATCCGCTCGCCCTTCGGTTCCACTTTTTGGTGGCGCTCCTGCAAACCCTAGAACCAACCTGAGCAATGGGGCAATTGGTTATTTTTCAGCTTATTCAGTATCAAAAGCCAGTACGGTTATTCAAGAGGATTAATAAAGAATATACTCCCATTAAGGGCTAACCCTCAATGGGATTTTCAGTTAGAAACCTTTCGAGTATTTCGGCCGATTTGCTTACAGCATTATCGCAAACTGAAGCTAAATGCCCACTATCAGCAGCCTGTTTTTTTAATCTCAAATTATTTATATCAATCCTTAAAAGCTCATGGCAATTTGCTGAACCTAGCTCTTTACGGCATTCACTAACAAACTGACCAACCAAATAGGCCACATCATTTTTTCTTTCTTTATCCTCGGGCTGATACCGACCAAGCCTCATGCTCAAAACAATTGCACCCGCATTAATTGCACCACAAATATTTTGGGTTTGTCCAACTCCCCCACCAAGCCCTGAGGCTATACTAAATGCCATTCCGGCATCAACCCCTGCCTCATTTGAAAAGGTAACTAGTATTGCTTGAGCGCAATTGTATCCCTTTCTGAATAGTGAGAGTGCTTGTTCCGATTTACTCATAGCATCGTTATTCTTATGTATTTTACCCTTCAAACTTACAATATTAAATTTTGTATATTTGATAACCAAAATTATTAGCCAATTAAACCAGCAAAGCAAATAGGAACAGAAAGGTTTATGCCGCTTAATGGATGAGTTTGAGTTAAACCCCAATTAGCAAATTTTATGATAATATCTGGTACTCTGATTAATGTTGGTGCTATAATAATTGGTGGCGGTTTGGGTCTTCTGTTTCATGCTCACTTGCCAAAGCGCTTAACAGATTCATTTTTTCAGGCCATCGGCCTATTTACCCTTTTCCTGGGTTTCTCCATGAGCCTTAAAACAGAAAATCCTTTGCTACTTGTTTTTAGCCTTATTCTTGGGGCGCTTGTGGGAACCCTACTTAGATTACAGGAGCGAATTGAAAATTTGGGTACAAATATCCAAACAAAGTTAAAGCTTAAAGGAGGGCATTTTAGTGAGGGTTTGGTCACTGCCTTTTTGATGTTTTGTATGGGCTCAATGACAATATTGGGTGCCATTGAAGAAGGCTTAGGCGGAGAACCCAACCTGCTGTTAATTAAAAGCTTAATGGATGGTTTTTCTTCCATTGCACTTGCCGCTGCTTTAGGCGTTGGAGTTATTTTTTCAGTCGTTCCACTTCTGATTTACCAGGGAGGTTTAACCCTACTTGCTGCCTACCTAGGCAGTTCGCTAACCAATTTAATGGTTAATGAACTAGCCGCAACGGGTGGCATTTTACTTATTGGTCTGGGAATAACTATTTTAGGCATCAAAAAGATAGAGGTTCTCAACCTTATCCCCGCTTTGCTGTTCATTGTGCTACTGGTTTATTTCTTTGGTTAGGTACTTTTAATCTATCTTTATAGCATGATTGCTCAAATAAATAGCATACTGCAAGCGCTCTTCAGAGCGCAATTTGATTTTGATGTTCAAAGTATTACTCCCCTACCGCAGGGCGGTTCAGATAGACGATATTTTAGGCTTAAAGCAAAGGATATCTCGGTAATTGGTGCATACAATCCTGATGTTGATGAGAATAAAACCTTTTTTTATCTAACCAATCATTTTCAATCTAAAGGTTTTCCTGTTCCAGAACTGCTAAGCATTGCTGACGATAAAAAGGCTTATTTGCTTTCCGATTTAGGCGACGACACCCTTTTTAGCAAGCTTATTGAAACGGATTGGAGCAGCCAGCAGAGCAACGATACTATGCGGATTGCTTCCACAACTTTAGATTTGTTAACCAAGGTTCAGGTTGATGGTGCTAAGGGACTCGATTTTTCACAATGTTACCCCAAATCCGATTTCGACATGCAAAGCGTGATGTGGGACTTTAACTATTTTAAGTACAGTTTCCTTAAACCATCGGGAATTCAGTTTAATGAGGCTACCCTCGATGACGATTTTTTGGCTTTCGCCAATGTTTTGCTATCGCAGCCCACAGGGTATTTCCATTACCGCGATTTCCAGTCGCGCAATGTAATGCTTGTTAAGGAGCAGCCCTTTTTTATCGATTATCAAGGAGGCAGAAAAGGCCCACTCCTATATGATGTGGCATCGTTCCTATATCAGGCAAGGGCAAATTTTCCTCAGAATGTTCGTGAAACCCTTTTCAACTCGTACCTCGATTCGCTTAGTAGTTTAATCACTATAGATAGGGATGAACAAAAACTATTTTTTCCGATATTCGCTCTTTTTAGGGTTATCCAAACGCTAGGGGCGTACGGGTATAGAGGTTTTTTTGAGCGACGTACACATTTTCTCCAAAGCATACCCATGGCGGCTAGTAACATTCAACATCTTATTCCTCAGATTGATTCCTCTTTACTTCAGCTTCCTTATCTCTTTGGCATTCTTAATCAGATTTCGGTAAAGTATTCATCACCCCAAAAACAATCCGATGCTTTTGATGGATTAACAATTGAGGTTACCAGTTTCTCATATAAAAAAGGCTATCCTGCAGAGCATCCAGCGCATGGTGGAGGTTTTGTTTTCGATTGCAGGGCATTGCCTAACCCTGGTAGGTTAGATAAGTATAAAATGCAGACAGGGTTAGATGTATCCGTAGTTAAATACCTTGAAGAGCATCAAGAAATAGCTCAGTTTTATGGTGATGTGTGGGGTATGGTTAACAATTCCGTAGATGTGTATGCAAAAAGAGGGTTTAAACACCTTTCGGTTTCGTTTGGTTGTACTGGTGGGCAGCATCGCTCTGTTTACATGGCCAGCCGATTTGCTAGAGAGCTTCAACAGAAATATAGCAGCGTAAGGGTTTTGCTTTATCACAGAGAAATTAAAGGTTAATAGAGGGGATTATGGGAAAAAAGTTGTGCCAAAAGAACGGAAGCCATAAAGCTGAAAAAACGGATGCAAAGTATTCGTGCAAAAAATGTGGCCTAAGCTCCAATAAGGAGAAAAAACTTTGCAAACCTGCTATAAGATGAAGGCAATGATACTGGCCGCAGGCATGGGAACAAGGCTTAAGGAGTACACCCAAAATAGGCCAAAGGCATTGGTTGAGGTAAACGGCAAACCTTTGATTGCACACGTAATATCAAAGTTGGTTGAGCATGGGGTTACAACAATTGTGGTTAATGTCCACCATTTTGCCAATCAGCTTATCGATTATCTACAGGATAATAGTTTTGGGGTTGAAATACTAATTTCCAACGAGTCGCAACAACTCCTCAACACTGGCGGGGGCATTATGAATGCCCAACAATTCCTCAATGGCAGTGAGCCATTTCTGGTTCATAATGTTGATATTATTTCTGATATCAACCTGAGCAATCTCTATAATCATCACGTAACCAAAAAACCATTGGTAACCCTTGCTGTTGCAAGGCGAGAGTCGACACGACAGTTCCTTTTTGATAAGGACATGAAACTTGGTGGCTGGAAAAACCTTAAGACTAACGACCAAATCATAGTAAAACCAGATAGTGCGGCAGAGGAGTTTGCCTTTTCGGGAATACACGTAATTAGCCCCTCCATTTTTAAGCTGATTAAGCAAAGAGGCGCATTCTCCATTGTTGATGCCTATCTTGATTTATGCAGAAACCACCCCATTTTAGGGTACAACACAACTGGCAATTACCTATTAGATGTGGGGAAAGTGGAGAGTTTGGCGCAGGCTAGT
>JAQUJY010000040.1 GCA_028680705.1 Bacteroidales bacterium | reverse complement strand
AGCATATCCTTTTTCGACTTCTTATCGGAGTTTACGCTTGATTGTATTTCCGATAGTAAAGCTTTTATTTGAGCGAAAAGTTCTGAAAGATTATTGGTCGAGAACTTGCCCACATTCTCGTAAAGCAAATTGAACTCGCCGTATACAGAGTAATAAAACAGGGTCACCTCAACATCGAGTATCCAGTCATCAAATAAGGTCCGATGCGTGTTCTGCCATAAAGCTAGTATTTGCGATGATTGTACCAATAACTCCTTGCTCCTTTTTTCAACCTTTGCATGCCTATAAAGACCACGGGGCATCTCAATGGTATCAACTTTAGCAATGGCCTTAGTAAAATCATCAATAATTCTTTCTGCCAAAAGGTTGAACTGTTCATCAATATCTAATTGAATTTGATTATGGCCTTCCAAGGCCTGATTAAATAGATTAGCAGGATATTGAACTCCTTCATCGCCTTTTTCTGGTTTATCCCCATAAAATAGTTTCTGAAACTGTTCGTCAAGGTCGTCATCACCCTCCCAAAGCTTAAGTAGGGTATTACTATAGCCCTTAAAAAATGAACCAAAAACTAGGAAACAGTGCTCAACAAGAGAAACATTCAGAAAATACCTACACATATTACGATATGGTATCCTTCGGTGCCTTAAAACCGCTCTATTTACCTCCCTCCTAAAAATAACCCTTTGCCCCCAATTAGCTATTGCTACAGCTGTGCGCCTAAAAAAAAGCACAATGTTCGACCAAATTTTTCTGATGGATTTAATGGGATTATCCTTAATGGACAGCGTGTAGGGCAATGCCATCTCTTTTACCCTAACCGTATGGTTTACAACGGCAGTCTCATCCTTAACTAGTTTGTTTAGCCCCTTGATAAAATCCTCTTTATCGGCATCAACTTGCTTTTGTCCCTCTTTCAACAATTTCAACAGGCTCTGTTTATACTCCCTTTGCAGCGCCACCTTATGGGGCAGTTCATCGGTTGCATCAATGGCTTGTTGCAATTTAGCATAACGCTTTAACTGTGCCTCTATCCAACGTTTGTTGTCCTTTAACCTCACATCGATAAAACGCTTTACGTAGGGCAGCGTATTTTGGGTTAAAAGTTGGTTAAATCTCAGGATATCGTTTGTTTGTTTATCCATAGCCTCAATGGTATTGCAAACTGTAAAAGGTAATGCAAGTTAAGCAAGAAATTGGGGCCACAGCTTTTTGTTGATAAATTTATTCAAACCACCACAATTAGAATATTTTACAAAGCGTTAACCAGTCAATCCGTTTTCAACATAACAACACGTTTGCTATCTTTGCTAAAACTTTCAAATCAACTTAATCATGAGCCAAAAAAACGTTAGGGTACGATTTGCCCCAAGCCCCACTGGGCCATTACATATTGGCGGTGTTCGCACTGCGCTATTCAACTACTTTTTTGCCCGCAAGCATGGCGGTACTTTCATCCTACGAATTGAGGATACTGACTCGCAGCGCTTTGTGCCCGGGGCAGAAGAATATGTTAACGAATCGCTCAACTGGTGCGGAATTCACATTGACGAAGGGGTGCAACAGGGCGGCCCCTTTGGCCCATACCGCCAAAGTGAGCGCAAGGCCATTTATAAGCAATACGCCGATATGCTGATTGATTCGGGCAACGCATACTTTGC
Source organism: Bacteroidales bacterium (assembly GCA_028680705.1). Classification (GTDB taxonomy): domain Bacteria; phylum Bacteroidota; class Bacteroidia; order Bacteroidales; family Tenuifilaceae; genus Perlabentimonas. The sequence goes on along the minus strand of JAQUJY010000040.1, from coordinate 24,182 downwards.
ATTCGACACTGCCGAAGAACTCGACACGCTAAGAAAAGAAGCAGAGGCCAAAGGCGAAGCCTTTACCTATGGCTATAAAATTAGGGGTACACTTAACAACTCGCTTACCCTTAGTGCCGATGAAATATCAAAGAGAATAGCGAATGGAGACCAGTGGGTAATTAGGTTCAAAATGCCCGAGGATGAGGAGGTAGCCATGAGCGATCTCATCCGCGGTGACATCAAAGTAAACACATCAACCCTTGATGATAAGGTGCTATTTAAAAGTGCCGATATGCTACCAACATACCACCTAGCTAACATTGTTGACGATTACCTAATGCAAATATCGCACGTTATACGAGGCGAAGAGTGGTTGCCCTCGCTCCCACTGCACTTTATGCTTTACCATGCCCTAGGCTGGAGCGATAAAATGCCAGAATTTGCGCACCTTCCACTTTTGCTAAAACCCAGCGGTAATGGTAAACTAAGCAAACGCGATGGTGATAAATTGGGCTTCCCCGTTTTCCCCCTTGAGTGGAAATCGCCACAAGGCGAAATATCGCACGGATACCGTGAGGACGGCTATATACCAGAAGCATTTGTTAATCTGCTTGCATTGCTAGGATGGAACCCCGGCACCGAGCAGGAGATATTTAGCATGGACGAACTCATCAACCTCTTCTCACTTGAGCGTGTTAATAAGTCGGGGGCAAGATTCGATCCGGAGAAGGCAAAGTGGTTCAATCATCAATATCTTATAAAACAGCCCAATAGCCAGATAGCGAAGCAGTTTGCCACTATACTCCAAAACAAGGGTGTTGCCTTTGACATGGAAAAGGTTGAGAAAATTGTGGCTCTTGTAAAAGAACGGGTTAGTCTTGTGAGTGAGCTATGGGATCAGGCATCCTTCTTTTTTGAAAGCCCACAAACCTACGACAAAAAAACGGTCAGCAAGTTTTGGAAAGAGGACACCCCAGCAATTATGAACGAGGTTGCCAATAAAATTGAAACAGTAGAACCCTACGCCGCAGAGCCGATTGAGCAAGCCATAAAGGGCTACATAAGCGATAAAGGGCACGGTATGGGTAAGGTAATGAACGCCATTAGGCTAAGCCTTGTTGGCGAACCAAAGGGGCCGGGAGTTGCTGATATTTGCGAACTGTTGGGGAAAGAAGAAACGGTAAATAGATTACGCAAAGCAATTAAAGCACTAGCATAAGACTTTCAATTGAGAACATTAGGGCAAATATATCCTCCACTTCTCTTAATAATGATTCTGTTTGTGCAAATAGTCTCATTATTTGTCAATTATAGCATTTACGATAGTCGTGAGTTGGTTATACTCTGCTGCTGGATTCCTTTATTTACTTTACCCTATCTGATAACAAAAAAGAAATTTATTTATAGAATTGCTGTCACTGCTCTTTTTATGGGCGGTTTCATTAACCTATGTCATCTGCTAATTCTAAAAGGGCCAATTACTGCATCCAGCTTATTTGTATTGCTAAATACAAATATTAGTGAGGCTAAGGAGTTTATGGAATTAAAATCCAGCTTTTTAATGCTTTTAATTATTCCATATATATTCTTGTTTATCGTTGCTATTAAAAATATAAAACCTGTTAAAATATATCCCAAAAGCAAATATATCATTGCCACAATATTGATATTCTCTGTGACATTTCTATCAGAAAGTTTAATTCATGGCAATTTGGTTAGAAAGGGAACGCCCCAAACAACAAAGGCACTAATTTCTTTTGCTACAGAGATTAAATCGTACAACGCTTTAAAGAAGAGGAAAGTTGCAAACGTTGAGGCCAAACATAAAGCAACACATTTGGAGCAACATCTTTTTGTGCTAATTATAGGTGAGTCGTGCAACCGAAGTCATATGTCATTGTATAATTATTCTAAAGAAACCAATCCTAAACTTAAAAAAAGGGATGATATAATAGTTTATAGCAATGTTGTTAGTCCATTCTCAAACACTATAGGTTCAGTGTTATCGACATTAACTGAATCGAATCTAGAGAATAAAATGGCTTTTGATAGGAGTATCAGCTTAATTGATGTTTTTCACTCATTAGACTTTAAAACTTTTTGGTTGTCGAATCAATCGCCAATAGGCATATGGGATAACGCAACCTTCAATTTGGCTCAAACCTCTGATATTTCAATTTTTGTAAACAACCATGGAAATACTTCATTTGAAAGCACTTACTTGTCATCCTATGATGAACGACTTTTCCAACCATTTTGCACGGCATTAAATGCAAGTACAATGAATAAATTCATAGTTATTCATTTAATGGGAAGCCACTCCTCTTACTCAAAAAGGTATCCTTCTGAATACAATAAATTCACTGATTACTCTACTAAGAAAGAGAAAATCATTAATGAGTATGATAACTCGATCTTATATAATGATTTTATAGTGGATAGCCTGCTGAATATTTTAGAGTCGCATTGTTTAAAAAACAGCAAGTCTATATGTTCCTGCATTTACCTTTCCGATCATGGTGAAAATGTGTATGACGAGAATGATAATGTGGGGCATGATTATTCAGGATCAATACCCAAGTCAAATGTAGAAATCCCTTTCATTGTTTGGCTTTCATCTGGATACAAAAAACTATACAGTAACAAAGAGCAAACCATCCTATCAAACAAGGATTTGCCTTTTGTAAGTGATGACCTATTCCATTGCGTAATTGATTTGAACGATATAGACTACAAAGCGTACGCTAAGACTAGGAGTGTTTTTAACCAAGAATTTAACTTCGAAAGGACTAGGATGTTGGAGGATAATATGGATTATGATTTAAAGTAAGTGCGCTGCAAAACGCACAATTACCTTACGGGTGAGGCAGGATTCCCTGTCTAAACATAAAAATTATTAGATCTTTCACCTCTCTACTTAGTTCACAGTAACCTTTAAAGAAACTATAGAGCTAAAAATGATAGCGCAAATACAGCTGTATCACGTTATTATACTGACCAAAACTTAAATTCCAGAGGTAATAAACATCGCCTGTATGCCTACGAACGGGTAAAACCGAATAGGAAAATGTGGCGCACAAGCTAAAACTACTATTCAGCATATACTCAACTCCCGCATGGGCTGCAAGTTCTGCTTTTTTAAAACGGGTATTGTCATCAATCGGATTTTCATACCCATCATTTTTTTCAATCGATTTCCAAAGGTAACCTGCCGAAATACCTGCAAACGGAATTATATTATCCCAAAAATGATACTCGAGTAGAAATGGCATTTCGAGATAGTTCAGCCTTAGGTTATACTCGCCAGTTGTTCCTCCTGCCCCATCGGTAAATCTTCTGTAGCTTCCCTTTTGTATAAACTTTAACTCTGTCCGTACAGATATGGTTCTAGAAAACGATCGGCTTACCCAAACGCCAGCAATAACACCTGCCCTGTCGTAACCTCCAAGCCCATCGCCATCAACTTGGGTCATTGCCATACCACCCAAAACACCACCAGTAAAATTTTGTGAGACAGCTAATAAAGGAGAAAAAGCAAGCAGCAAAAAAAGTAGCGGTTTATACATAACATAAATTTTAAGTTTTCACTTTAAAAGTTTTGGTTCTCTCAGTACGATATATCGATGAAAATTAATTGTTGTTTTTAAAAATCTACATTACGCTTAATTACTTTGCCCTAATCATCTCTAACATTTTAGTTACGCCCTTTGAAGCGGGTTCTTTAATAAATGTAACATCGAAGCGAGAGTGAACCGGCACATCGTTGGGGTCAATCAGAAATACGGGGATATTCCTTGGTGCAGAATCCAGTAATCCCGCTGCTGGGTATACGTTAAGCGATGTTCCCACCACGGCAAAAATATCGGCTTGGGCCACAATTCGTGCAGCCTCGGGAATCATTGGCACAGCTTCCCCAAACCATACAATATGGGGTCGGAGTTGCGATCCCTTTTCGCACTTGTCGCCAATTTTAATATCCTTGTTGCCAATATCATATAGTAGATCCTCATCAACACTCGACCGGGCTATAGTTAACTCACCATGCAGGTGCATTACCTTTGTGCTACCAGCACGCTCATGCAAATTATCAACATTTTGCGTAATAATATGAACATCAAACTCTTTCTCGGCCTCAGCAAGTTCAATATGCCCACGGTTTGGCTCAACGGTAAAAAGTTCTTTACGGCGATCGTTGTAAAAACGGGTAACCAATTCAGGGTCTTTTTGCCATCCTTCTGGGCTGGCAACCTCCATCACATCGTACTCCTCCCACAAACCTCCCATATCTCGGAAAGTTTTAATTCCACTCTCGGCCGATATACCAGCCCCAGTAAGCACAACTAATTTTTTCATTTTATTTAAATTTTAGGTTTAACTATTTATCCAATCTTAACTTCTTCAGTGTCCACTCAATTGCAAGTATTAAACTCTTACAAAAATGGAATCGACAGGCAACTTGCCTACCTTTCTGTTGGCAACCTAGCAGTAAACTAAGGATAATCCAGAACTCGCAACACTGATAAAGTCAATTATCTTCATGTATTTGTTGTTAGATTTATAAGATAGAAAAATTAGCAGTTATTCCCAAAATCCATTTAGAAGCTTTATATAAACTGTTTTACACTTCCCAATCAAAGCCATCTTTTGTATCCATAACCTTTACACCAAACTTATTCAGCTCATCACGAATTTTATCCGATGTGGCATAATCCTTATTTGTCTTTGCCTGCACTCGCATCTCCAACAACATCTCAATAAGTTTACCTGTTAACTCTGCATGCTCCGAACCCTCAGATTTACTGTCCTCCAGACCAAGAACATCGTATACCAAGGTGCTGTAGATTGCCTCAAGGGCTTTAAGATCACCTTCGGTAACCGTCTCCTTACCCTCTGCCAACGAATTAATTATTTTAACCCAATCGAACAGAACTGCAATTGCAATCGGACTATTTAAATCATCGCACAAGGCTTCTAGTGCTTCAACTTTTAACCTGTTCACATCAACTGACGATTTTTCAGAAGACTTAATCTTTGACAGTGTTTTCTGGGCTGCAAGCAAACGATTCAATCCCTTTTCTGCGGCCTGCAGAGCCTCATTCGAAAAATCGAGGGTAGAGCGATACTGTGCCTGGAGCATAAAAAAACGAATGGTCATTGGGCTATAAGCTTGTTCCAACAACTTATGGCCTCCAGTAAATAGCTCCTCAAGGGTAATAAAGTTGCCAAGCGATTTACCCATCTTTTGTCCATTGATGGTAACCATATTGTTGTGTACCCAATACCTAACAGCCTCTTTACCACTAGCAGCAACGCTTTGCGCAATTTCACACTCATGATGAGGAAACAGCAAATCCATCCCGCCACCATGGATATCGAATGGCTCTCCCAGATACTTAATACTCATGGCAGAACACTCAGCATGCCACCCAGGGAAACCATCACTCCAAGGAGATGGCCAACGCATGATATGATCGGAATCGGCCTTTTTCCAAAGAGCAAAATCGACACTGTTCCGCTTCTCCTCCTGTCCATCTAAATCGCGGGTAGTAGACAGCATATCCTCAAGTACACGACCCGAAAGTTTACCGTAGTTATACTGTTTATTGTATCGTTCAACATCAAAATAGACCGATCCATTGCTCTCGTAGGCAAAACCATTTGCAAGAATCTTCTTTATCAGCTCTATCTGTTCAATAATGTGCCCACTTGCTCGTGGTTCAATGCTTGGTGGCAAGGCGTTAAGCATTCTCATGGCATCATGGTAACGATAGGTATAGTACTGCACTATCTCCATGGGTTCAAGCTGCTCTAACCTTGCTTTTTTGGCAATTTTATCCTCCCCCTCATCGGCATCATTCTCTAAATGTCCCACATCAGTAATGTTCCTAACATAACGAACTTTATAATCCAGATGCTTAAGCAATCGGAATAGCAAATCGAAAGTAATTGCAGGTCGGGCATGCCCCAAATGCGGATCGCCGTATACCGTTGGTCCGCATACATACATCCCTACATATGGTGGGTTTATTGGCTTAAACTCTTCTTTTTTTCTGGTAAGCGTGTTAAAAAGTGTAATGTTCATTCTTAAAATCTAAGATTTATTTATACATGAGGAAACTCAACAAATTGAATACAAATATACAGATTTTGAATGTGTTTTTTATTATTCTGTGTACTAAGCATGTTTTTGATAATATTTACTATAATTCTAACGAAACAAATATAAAACAAGTTACTAATGATTATTCTCATTATTTTTTTGTAAACTTATGAAGTCAAAAATTATTCAACCCGAAACCCACGCCCTATAGTTCACTGAACAACAGGAACTTAAAGGTAAACCTTGATAATATTGCATAAAAAGGAAAAATGTATGTTGCATGAGAATTTGGCATTATCGTAAAATTTGAAAAGATTTTTTATCATGAAAATAAGATTTTTTTTTAGCCGCATATCTGCATTTACAACGGTCTTTTTACTACTTTTAAGCATCGATGCAAATGCACAAAAGGAAAAAATTCAAACGGCTTTCCTCTACCAGATTACCCGACTGATTGAGTGGTGCCCTGAGGGAACAGAGGGTAATTTCATCATCGGTGTTGTTGGCAACGAACCGGCCATTTCCTCTGAACTTAATGTATTAGCCGCTCGCCGAGTGGGTGGCCAACAAATAGAAATTAAGACCTTCTCTAGCGTTGCCGCTATAACAAAGGCAAATATTCTATTTGTTCCCGAATCACAGTTCAACAACATTAATGAAATTGTAGCTAAGACCTCTGATTTCTGTACTTTAATTGTTGCCGAACAATATGGAGCCACAAAAAAAGGAGCTGGTATAAGCATAGTGTACAACTCTAGACTGTCGAAACTTGAATTTGAGATTAGTAAAAGTTACATGCGACGCAACTCGCTTAATGTAAGCAATCAGCTTTATGATTTGGCAACCTCCATTTACTAAATAATTGCATTTACTATGAAAGTAAAATTTTCTCTCTCCCGTAAACTGTTTCTTGGATTTGGTTTGGTTATTAGCCTATTCATCGTCTCCTCAGTAATCACCTTTGTTATTCTAAGCCGATATGATGAGATTAACAGAAACCTTTCTGAGCAAAGCACTCCTTCCGTCAACAAGCTGATTGAGCTGCAGAATCTAATAGCCGAATCGAAACTTTTGATAAAAAACTGGGTTTACATTGATAAAATATCCAATACGCCCGATAAGATTAGGCTACAGGAAATGCATAGCAACCTATATCCAAACCTTGTAGCCGAGATTAATCCGCTAATAAATAACTGGAGTCCAGAGGATCGCAAAATCTTTGAGCAACTCAATTACCAAATTACTGAAAAACTTTTTGTTGATCATAAAACTGTAATGTCGCAGCTAAACACCATTGATAACTACAACGATTTTATTATTCTTATGGATGTTGAGGGAATGGTAGATGCCAGCGGATCGATAATCATCGCAACAGACACTATACTCGAACAACTTAATACGCTTATTGCCAACCAGCAAAACGAAACAGCTAAGGCATACTCCGATATTAAATCATCAACCTCGTTCTTCCGAATTTTCATAATTATTGGAGGTTTCCTTGTAGTTGCCATTGGTATTGCAGTGTCATTTTTCATTACAACTTCGCTTAGAAAGTCGATAAATATGGCATCGGAAGCGATCTCAAGCCTTGCTGAAGGTAATCTAAAAGCCAATTATGAGATTACAGGAACCGATGAGGTTGCAAAACTCCTATTCGACCTTAAAACTATGATTAACAGACTTAGAGATACTGTTAACCATATTATCGAGGGTGCTGGTGAGATATCTACAGCTAGTTTAGACCTAAGTAGTATAGCCCAAGGAATTTTAGGAGGCGCATCAACACAAGCAAGTAGCGCCGAAGAAGTTTCCTCATCAATGCAGGAAATGGTAGCCAATATCCAACAGAATACTGAGAACGCTAACAATACGAATAAAATCTCCAATAAACTTGCTCTGGATATTGAGAAGATTGGTGCCGAATCAGAAAAGAGTATGGTCTCAATCAAAAAAATATCGGATAGAATTAACATTGTTAACGATATCGCTTTCCAAACCAATCTGTTGGCTTTAAATGCCGCTGTTGAAGCGGCACGTGCTGGCGAGCATGGTAAAGGTTTTGCCGTTGTTGCTGCCGAGGTTCGCAAATTGGCCGAACGCAGTAAGATTGCTGCCGATGAGATTCTTATACTATCAAAGGAAAGTGTTGTGAACACTGAATCGTCGGTTGAATTAATCCGCGAGATTATCCCCGAGATTAAAAAAACCTCTGTGCTTATTCAGGAAATTACGGCCGGTAGCGTTGAGCAAACCAATGGAGCCGAACAGATTAATAATGCTATTCAGCAATTAAATAATGTTACTCAGCAAAATGCCGCTAACGCCGATATACTGGTAAATAGTTCTGAGAAAATGAATGGTGAAGCTGAAAAACTTAAAGACTTGATCGGTTTCTTTAAAACTGACCAGCAGAAAAAGTTTGCTGTAAAAGCAACAGAACCAAAGCAAACAAAACTCGTTTCAAAAGTCCAACCTGCCCTAGCAAAACCAACAACTGAAAAGCCTGAGGCAACTCACAAAAAAACCGTCGAAAAAAAGAGCGGTGGAGTTAAGCTAAACCTAGGGGGCAATATAAATCCAAAGGATGACGATGGATACGAAAAGTTTTAATTAAAACTTATCATAAAAAAACCACTTGCAGCTGCAAGTGGTTTTTTTATGGAACTTACAATCAGTCTTCACCTTTCCCCATACTGCAGCTGGTAGTAGGCTTGATATTCACCTGATACTATCGCGTTAATCCACTCCTCGTTTTGTAAATACCAATCAACCGTAAGTTCCAGTCCTTCGCTAAACTTAACGGTTGGCTCCCAACCAAGTTCATTCTGAATCTTGGTAATATCAATTGCGTATCGCAAATCGTGCCCTGCCCTATCGGTTACAAAGGTTATGAGCTTTTCCGACTCGCCTTCCTTACGATTCAGTTTCTTATCCATAATCCGGCAGAGCTCCTTAACCAAATCAATATTGCGCCACTCATTATTCCCTCCAACATTGTAAGTTTCGCCCTGTTCGCCATTGTGAAATATTGTGTCAATAGCTGCCGCGTGATCCTCAACGTAAAGCCAATCGCGTACATTTAACCCTTTGCCATAAACAGGTAATGGTTTATTGCTCTTAATGTTATTTATTATAAGGGGAATAAGTTTTTCGGGAAATTGATTTGCCCCATAGTTGTTTGAGCAATTTGAGATAACCACAGGGAGTTTAAATGTATGAAAATAGGCTCTAACCAGATGATCGGAACTTGCTTTTGATGCAGAGTAAGGACTCCGTGGATCGTATGCGGTAGTTTCAGTAAACAATCCCTCGTCGCCTAAGCTCCCATAAACCTCATCGGTTGATATATGGTAAAAGCGCTTACCGTTAAAATCATCGCCCCATTGGTTACGCGCTGCGTTTAACAGCACAACAGTGCCCTCAATATTGGTTTTAATAAACTCCATTGGGTTTGTAATGGATCGATCCACATGCGACTCGGCCGCTAAATGGATAACACCATCAATCTCAAAATCAGCAAAAACCTTAGCCACAGCATCGGCATCGCAAACATCAACCTTTACAAATTGATAGTTGGGACTACGCTCAACATCCTTAAGATTCTCGAGGTTACCTGCATAGGTAAGGCAATCCATATTTACAATACGATAGTTAGGGTACTTATTTACAAACCTTCGTATAACATGCGAACCAATAAAGCCCGCACCTCCTGTAATTAAAATCGATTTCATGTGCTAAATTTTATAATTTCCGATACTTTTTCTCCCAATGCCAAGCATTCCTGAGCGACTCACCCAGTGCAGTTTCGGCTTCCCAGTTCAATTCACGTTTTGCTTTACTAGCATCGGCAAAAATGCTGGGCAAATCACCTTGACGGCGGGGAGCAAAACTCCACTTAATTTTTACGCCATTTACCTTTTCAAAGGTTTCAATAATTTCCTTTACAGATATACCCTTGCCTGCTCCCAGGTTATATGCATCGAGTTGAGTGGAAGATTTACCATTTATTAAACGATATACAGCCTTAACGTGCGCTTTCGATAGGTCAACAACATCAATATAGTCGCGAAGTGCAGTGCCATCGGGTGTTGGATAATCATTGCCAAACACCTTTAACTCCTCTCTTACACCTGCTGCTGTTTGGGTAATATAGGGAATTAGGTTATTGGGAGTACCCAAAGGGAGTTCTCCAATTTCCCCTGATGGATGCGCACCAATTGGATTAAAATACCGCAGTGAGATAATATGAACCTGATTGTTAGACGCAGCGTAATCGGCGATTATCTCTTCACACATCTGCTTTGTTCGCCCATAGGGCGATGTTGTTGGTGTCATGGGTAAATTCTCTGAAAGCGGTAAGGATGCTTTCTCCCCATATATGGTACACGACGAGGAAAAAACCAGCCTATTAACCTTTGACTTCTGCATAACCTGCAAAAGAGTAATTATTGAGAGAAGATTGTTTTGATAATATCCCAAAGGTTTATCGATTGATTCCTTTACAGCTTTAAACGCAGCAAAATGTATAACTGCCTCAATATCGGGGTGCTCACCAAAAATACGAGATAAATCGTTGGCATTTGCACAATCAGCTTTGTAGAATATAGGCCTTTTGCCCGTTATCTGCTCAATGCCCTTTAGTACGTGCTCCTCTGAATTTGAAAGATTATCAACAATAACAACGCTATGCCCAGCTTCAATTAGCTCAACTACAGTATGCGACCCAATAAAACCAGTACCCCCAGTAACAAGTATTTTACTCATATGACTATGGATAAAAATTAAAAGGCAACCAAGGGTTGCCCTCAATTGTTACAAAGATAACATGAATATTGTTACCTAAAAACCGTTCTAATACTGATTTGGATCGGGCGATTCAATCATTCGCACATTCTTAGCCACCTCTTGGCCCCTTTCGTTCACCTCTATGGTAAACTCTAGTAAATCGCCATTCTCGATATCATTAAAATCTCCCTCAACCACATCCTGATAATGAAAAAACAGATTATTGGGCGGAAACTGTATAAATCCGTATCCGTTATTCATGTTCATCGCTTTTCCCTCATGGGTTTCACCGTTAACCTCAAAAGAGGGGACACGCTGTGGATGGCCATACTCAGGCAGGTCGAATAAATTGGTGATTAATGGCGAATTCGACTTTAATCCACTATTAATCAGCTCATGCATGGCTATGGGATAGGGAACCTCCTGAATAAGGTCCTGAGATGTGCGAGTAACCACATCGCGCCCCATATCATCGGTGTACTCAAAGTCCCAGCTGAGCACCATAACCTTTGTCCCAAGAGAGTTTAACTTTCGGATTAAAGGGACATAATCGCCATCGGATGTGATGAGCACAAGTACATTAAAGCGCTTATAAAATGTTTGCTCAAAAGCTTCGAGAGCCAACCAAACATCAATTCCCTTCTCCTCCTTTTTTCCGCTTCTGTTGCGTATTGGTAGGTAGTGCGTTATTACACCCTCAGACATAAGAATATCGTCGAATACCCTATCGTTATATAACTGGTTACCACGTTGACTTGCCTCTTGTGCGCTTATGCGCCCTCTAAAGTAGTGAGCCTCAATTACCTGACAGTACCTAGCAGCAACCTCCTCCTCTTTGGCCACAATATTGCGGATAAAGTTATGAAGTCCTGCAATATTTATTCGTTTTCGTCTTTGATGAAAATAGTTGTAGTAGTTACTTACATGGAGAAAATAGTTGCCATCATAGAATACACCAATTCGCTTAAGCTCATTTGAGTTGTTCATAATTTTCAAGAAATTTTGATATAGATTAATATATGGATATAAAATATACAAACAGCCATTTGCTATTTGCTAAACATAATTTTAAACACGACAAATCATCTCGGAGGAAACACTAATATACAAATTTTCTATAACTATAATTTGCTAACTAACCTTGGGACAAATTTACGCATTATGTGTTAGATATCATTCTGTATATATAGATTTTTTAATTTGTTAGCAAATCATCTGAGAAGATAAATTATAGCTAAATTGATGTTAAGCTAACCCTCAATGCTCAATATCAGTTGATAAACCTCCTTCAAACTGTTTAATATAAACATCACGCTGCGGAAAGGGTAATTCTATGCCCTTATTTTTAAACTCTTTAAAAATCTCGAAATAAAGTTGACTTTTGAGGATATGGGGAGTTCGCGTATAATCGGTGGTAAATACCCTAAGGGTAAAGTTTAAACTGCTCTCTGCATACTCGTCAAATAGCACATCCGCACCGGGTTGTTTAAGCACCCCTGGGTGCCTATTGGCCACCTCAAGCAAAATCTCCTTAACTACCTCGGGATCCTCTTTGTACGAAACACCTACAGGTATTTTAAACCGAACATTTGCATCGTTGTAACTCCAATTGATAACGGTATCGGAAACAAATTTTGAATTGGGTATAAGGATAGCAATGTTATCGTTGGTAATAATGGTTGTGCTACGCGCCGAAATATTCACCACATCGCCCGCCAAATTATCAAGTTCTGGGAGTTCAACCCTATCGCCAATCTTTATTGGCCGCTCAAAAAGGATAATAATTCCGCTGATAAAGTTATTCGTAATACTTTGCAACCCAAATCCGATACCTACACCAAGTGCACCTGCTAAAACTGTTAACGCGCTCAAATCGACACCCGTTGATTGGATTACAATAATTAGCCCTATAAACAGGAATACATATCTAAAAATAGTGCCCACGGCATGAGAAACACCCTTATCAGTCCCATAACGATTAAGTAGTTTCGCAACTACCAATCGGCTAATTAATTTCGACAGAAAAAAAACAAGGAATAGACCAACTGCGATGTATAAAAGCATGCCCAAAGAAAGATTGGAACTGCCTTGCGAAAAGATAGACTTTCCAAGAAATTCAGTTACAGTTTGCCAAAAGTCATTAAAGGTTTCCATACCCAAGAATTAAAGTACTAATTTACGCAAAAGGCATGGCTTATAATTAAATACTTTAGTATTTTTAAAAAAAAATTCACTTGTAGCTTAAACTTACCAAAGATTAAGGATTCAAATGAGTTCGGTAAAACCGAAAAAATCAAAATACACTTTTGTTTAACTTTTTTTTAGTATCTTAAAACAATACTTGTTTTTTTATGTTAGTATCCCAATTTAAATCGGTAATTTAATTTTACGTACGCCAACAGGATGAAAAAACGCTTATTAGTATTAATTGGCATTATAGCATTTGCTCAAGTTGTTTTGGGACAAAACACTGGGTCGATAAAGGGAAAAGTGGTTAACAAACAGAATAATGAGCCTGTACCATTTGCCAATATTGTAATCTGGGGGACTAACATAGGCTCATCGTCCGACTTTGATGGCAACTTTGTTTTTGCTGGTTTAGAGCCTGGTTTTATTGAGCTAAGGGCATCGGCAGTGGGTTTTAAGCCCTATGTTGCCAGCTCGGTGCAAATCACTAACGCTCGTTCCGTTTTTATTGAAATAGAACTGGAAGAAACCGCTGTCGAAATTGAAGGAGTTGTAATTACAGCAAGCCCTTTTAGGCGAAGCGAGGAGAGCCCTGTTTCGTTACAGCGCATTGGGATTGACGAAATTGAGAAAAACCCAGGTGGAAATCGCGACATAAGCCGAGTTATACAATCGCTCCCTGGGGTAGCATCAACACCTGCATATCGAAATGATGTGATTGTTCGCGGTGGAGGACCCAGCGAAAATACTTTTTATCTGGACGGCGTTGAGATTCCAAACATAAACCACTTTGCTACGCAGGGTGCATCGGGAGGACCAGTGGGTATTATTAATGCCGATTTTATTCGCGAAGCAAATTTTTATTCTGGTGCCTTCCCTGCATCAAAAGGCAACTCGTTAAGCTCTGTGCTCGACTTTAGGCAAATTGACGGTAATAGCGAGCGCATGAAATACAAGGCTGCAATTGGTGCCAGCGATTTAGCCCTTACTCTTGATGGCCCTTTAACCGAAAATACAACCTTTATATTCTCGGCACGACGCTCGTATTTACAATTGTTATTCAGTGCTATTGGCCTACCTTTTTTGCCAACCTACAACGATTTTCAGTTTAAAACACGTACACGAATAGATGAACACAATGAGATAACGGTTTTGGGTATTGGTGCAATCGACCAGTTTTCGCTTAACACTGGGCTTAAAAATCCAACGCCAAGCCAAAGGTATATTCTCAACTATGTACCTATTAATACACAATGGACCTACACCACTGGTATTGTTTACAAACACTTTCGCGAGAAGAGTTTTGACACATGGGTGCTTAGTCGTAATATGCTCAATAACAGACAGACCAAATTCCCCGAAAACGATGAGACCCAGGAGAAAATCCTCGACTACCTATCGCAGGAATCTGAAAATAAGTTCCGATACGAACACGATAGAAGGCTAAACAACGGGTCAAAGTTAAATATTGGGGGTGGAATTGAATACTCTAGATATACAAACCAAACCTATAGAGCGTTTTTTAGCAATGGAGCCCTAACTCCCATTGATTACGACTCAGAGCTTAACCTTTTTAGCTGGAGTCTTTTTGGGCAATACAGCAAAGCCTTTCTTAACGAAAAGCTAAATACATCAATTGGCCTTCGGGCAGATGCAAATTCATACTCATCGAGTATGGGCAATTTGCTAAATCAGCTAAGCCCCCGATTATCTGCCTCATACGAGCTTAATAACGATTTTTGGGTAAACTTCAACGTGGGAAGGTACTATCAGCAACCGCCCTATACCATGCTCGGTTACGCTTTATCAAATGGAACCCTTGTTAATAAAAGCAATAACTTAAAGTACATTCAATCCGACCATATTGTGGCAGGGTTTGAGTGGTTACCCAATATTAAAAGTCGGGTTACCCTTGAGGGTTTCTATAAACTATACAACAACTATCCTTTCTCTATATCCGACAGCATATCGATTGCCAGCAAAGGAGCAGATTATGGAACCTTTGGCGACGAAGAGGTTACCTCAACTGCAAAAGGACGAGCCTATGGAATGGAACTGCTGTACCGCTCACGAGATTTTTTTGGGTTTAACACCATAGTTGCCTACACCATGGTTTGGAGTGATTCAGAGAATACAAACCCAGCTATTTCTGGCAATTGGGTGCCAACCGCCTGGGACAATAGACACATAATAACCCTTACGGCAACACGCAGTTTTAAAAAGAATTGGGACTTTGGCTTTAAATGGCGATTTGTTGGCGGTGCCCCCTATACACCATGGGATATGGGAACTTCAGAACTTATTTCGGCATGGGACACACAGGGACGGGGCTTTTTAGACTATAATCGATTTAACACGCTAAGAGTTGGCTCATTTCACCAGCTTGATATTAGAATTGATAAGATGTTTTACCTTAGCAAATGGACACTCAACCTTTACGTTGATATTCAGAATGCTTACGGATTTGCAGGCGAACAACCCGATAACATAATTGTTAGACTTGATGAAAACGGGAATAAAATGATTAACCCAAACGATCCTTCACGCTACCTACTTGACGTTATTCCGGGCACCGGAGGTGGTACAATACTTCCATCCGTAGGTATTATTCTTGAATTCTAGCAACAAATACGACAATATTAGAAATAATGAGAACACTAAAAATAACATCACTGATTTTTCTCATAACATTTTCTGGTTGCGGTAGCTCACCAAAAACTCAACCACAAGAAAAAACAGAAACCATAAGTACACAACCATTTCCCAACGGAACGCCAATCGCTATAAGTTTTGAAAAGGGAGAAGAATTCTATCATCCCCTAATCGTGTTTTGGTTAGAAGATGACAAGGGACAATTCATAGAAACACTCTATGCCTCTCAATCAATAGCCACCGGAACTTTCAAGTATGGAGTAGCTGAAGGTAAAAGATGGAGAAAAGGCGAAAAGCGCAAACCGGCAGCACTACCCTACTGGGGGCACCGCCGAGGCATAAAAGCCCCTGATGGGCTATTCCTACCAACACCTAAAGACCCGCTGCCCGATGCTATAACTGGCGCAACGCCAACAAATAGTTTTACTATTAACACAAAGATCAATGCTGACACTGAGTATGTGAAAATTTTTATGGAAATAAACCAAACATGGGATTGGAATCATTACTGGCATAACAACCTTTACCCCGATGATGATGACTACAAAACCAGCTGCCAACCTGCACTGGTTTACATGGCAAAAGTTAAACTTTCAGAAAATGGTTCTATCCATGAAATGGTACCAATTGGGCACAGTCATCCGTCAGGTAAAACAGGTGAACTCTTCCCTGATATATCAAACCATACCACGGCACTAAAAATCGTAAAAAGCATAACAGTTAAGGTAGCCACACTTGACTAAAGACCCTCAATTTATTAACTTGTGCAAATGGAAACAATTAAAAAAAAGCATGTTGTTATTGCAGGTGCAACGGGACTTATTGGTACCGAACTAGCCAAAAAGTTAATTGATGATGGTAATACTGTACTAATACTTACCCGATCGCCACAAAATATTGATGAAAATTATTTGGGGAAATATAGCTACTTGGAATGGGGTGGTTTTTTTTCAACGTGGCTAGTACGAGAAATTGAAAAAAGTGATGTGGTGATAAACCTAGCTGGCGAAGGTATTGCGTCAAAGCCTTGGACTCGTCGCCGGCGCATGCGGCTTATCCGAAGCAGACTGGGTACAACCCGTGCGCTGGCAAAAGCATGTCACTATGCAGAGAAAAAACCAGAGGTTTTTATTCAAGGTTCTGCCATCGGTTTTTACCCACTTGTGGAGGGCAAAGAATTTACAGAGAAAGACGAGTCTGGCACAAACTTTCTAGCCAAACTCACAAACGAATGGGAGCAAGTTGCCAAACTAGAGGTCCCAAAAGAGATCCGATTGGTTGTGGTTAGAACAGGAATAGTCCTATCGGCTAAAGGAGGTATGTTACCCAAGTTGCTAAAGCCGATTAGACTTTTTGTTGGCGGTTGGTTTGGGACAGGGGAACAAACCCTATCGTGGATTCATATCACAGATGAGGTTAGGGCGATTATTTACTTAATGTATGATCCTGGGGCGAAAGGATGCTTTAACCTAACTTCACCAAACCCGGTAAGCCAAAAAGTATTAGTGAAAACTATTGGCAAAACAATAAAAAGACCCGCTTGGATCCCAATTCCTTCATTTGCTATAAAACTCATGCTGGGTCAAATGGCGGATGAAGTTCTACTAAAAGGAAACCATATTGCGCCAAACAGACTAGTTAAAAAGGGATTTGAGTTTACTTACCCTTATGCAGATCTTGCACTTGCCTCATTACTAAAGCGTAAACATTAGTAGTTCCATCCCAAGAAATTCCAGTAGTAAAGTTCCCAAAGTGCTGCAATATTGGCCAAAAGGATTAACAGGTAAAACATGCGGCTTGTTAACCCTATCGTCTTGTGCCCAAAAACGCCTATGGTTTGTACAAACATTAATACCACCAAAGGAATTTGAATAATTGGAATAATAAGCAAAATCTTCAGTAAACTAGGCACAGCATAAACTGCTTGCTCTTTACCGCCTAAAACAGATAAGACACCAAGTGCAAAAACAGCTAAAAGCAATGCGCTTGACCATGCCACCAATTTTGAGCCCACTGGTATTGCTCTCGAGACTATGCTTATAGGCTGATAACGCCTACGAATAATATAAACGAATGGCCAGTAAAGAAGCGCTAAAAGACAAGTTATCAGGATAAAAGTAAATATCATGATATGCGCTCCCCGTTTCTCATATGGTTTCGCCTTAGAGTACGCTACAATTGGAAGGTTTTGCTCAAAGAGCATACTAATCTTTCCTTTTTTATCCTTCTCAAATGCAATTCGTTCATTACTCCATTCTTGCTGAAAAACCACACTTCCCACAGGATTCCAATAGGTAATCTTATTGCCTTTCACCATTTTAAGCTGTGCACCATCCACCAAGATTTTTAACCGTGCACCTAATGATATTAGCTTGAGATAATCGCTATGGGGATATCTATTTGAGATATACTCGCCAGCAAACTGCTCAAGGTAGTCGCTTTTAAACTCAATAACGGGCATCGGCTCGTTGGGACAATCCATAAACTCATCAACAAAAGCATCAAGAATGAAGGATTGTTCGTTACCCCTACCTTCGCTATTCTGTGAGATGAAGAGTCCGATATTTTGGTCGGGCAACAGCGCAAGCAGCGAATGAAACCAAAAGGTATCGCCCCCATGGCCAATAATTCTGCAGCCATCCTTACCTAAATCTAAAAAACCGTGTAAACTAGGATTTACCCACTTATCGTGCCTGTGACTTGGACTCAACATGAGGTTAAATGAGGTAGAATCGATAATTTCAACATCCCCTAACGACCCCTTATTCAGCAACATCTGTATAAAAATAGCCATATCGCGGGCACTTGTTGTGGCAGCACCAATAGCCGCAAGAGGTATAAGTTCAAACGGTTTCTGCATCAGTTGTCCCCCTACATTAGCGTAGCCTTTACTCATTCTACTAGCCAATGAGTCTGGCAGCGGTTGCCTAAAAGTGGTTGAGTACAGCCCTAGCGGGTTAATAATTTTTTGCTCAACATATTCATTCCAAGATAAGCCCGACACAATTTCAACGATATGCGCAGCAACAGCTGCTCCATGGTTTGAGTACGACGCATATTCGCCAGGGCGGCGAATCCTTTTGGGCAAATCGTCAGCCAAAAGTTCCGAAAGGCTTTTAAGTTTATCCGTATCGTTTACAAAAAGACCGATCACCCTATCCTCAAACCCAGCAGTGTGCCCCATAAGATGAGTAAGGGTTACAGCCTCATCAAAAGAGTCGGGTATTTTAAAATCAGTTAAATATGTGTTTATGTTGGTGTTTAAATCGAGTTTACCCTCTTCTACCTGCTGCATAACTGCAAGCCAAACAAATAATTTCGATATAGATCCTATCCTAAACAGAGTACTATCGACAGCAACAGGTTCTCTGGTTAAAATATCAGCATACCCATACCCTCTTTTAAGAATGACTTCGCTCCCTGAGGTTAGTACAATCACACCACCTGCTACATCACTACTGCGAAGTTTAGCCTTTAAAACACCATCCATAAATGGATTTACCCTAGCGGTATCGATTGGATTGATG
Source organism: Bacteroidales bacterium (assembly GCA_028680705.1). Classification (GTDB taxonomy): domain Bacteria; phylum Bacteroidota; class Bacteroidia; order Bacteroidales; family Tenuifilaceae; genus Perlabentimonas. Next base: position 4,949 of record JAQUJY010000040.1, on the reverse strand, counting down.
GCAAATAACGTAGAGAAAGAGAGCACAAGTAGTGCAATTAAATAAAACCTTTTCATAAGACATGGGGTTTATAATTAAGCTGGTTAAATGTATGGTAATAATCGCGATTTCCCTACCAGAACAAATAGTTTTTTATAAATCAAATGTTGCAAAATTGAATTTTAATCTATTATTAACCTGAACTATCAAGCTAAATGAAGATGAATAGTACACAGAGCATCTAAATATTTTGGCTATCTTTGCAACCAAATTTCATTTCCCATATTTTCCGTAAAATAAACATCCTAGTATTTAAATAACAGTTTATGATCAACACACAAAACCTTCAGGATATTGCATCGCAAGTACGTCGCGACATAGTAAGAATGGTTTATGCCCCATCAAGCGGACACCCAGGAGGAGCGCTTGGTTGTGCCGATTTTTTTACAGCGCTCTATTTTAACGTACTTAAAGCCGACCCAAAGAATTTTACAATGGATGGTAAGGGAGAAGACATGTTCTTCCTCTCAAACGGTCACCTTTCGGCTGTTTGGTACAGCACTTTAGCTCGCAGAGGTTTCTTCCCAGTAAGCGAACTATCAACCTTTCGCCTTATCAACTCTCGCTTGCAGGGTCATCCCGCAACAGCAGATCACCTACCCGGTATTAGAATAGCTTCGGGTTCGCTTGGACAAGGATTGTCTGTTGCCTGTGGTGCCGCACTGGGCAAAAAGCTTAATGGCGACAACCATTTGGTTTATACTCTACATGGCGATGGAGAACTTCAAGAAGGCCAAATTTGGGAGGCCGCAATGTTTGCCGCCGCTCGAAAGATTGATAACCTGATTGCTACAATCGACTATAATGGCCAACAGATTGATGGCCCCGTTGATAAGATTAACTCGCTTGGTAACCTACAGGGAAAGTGGGAATCATTCGGATGGCATGTTCTAAACATGGACGGTAATAACATTGATGATGTTATAGCAGTACTAGCTCAGGCCAAAGGGCTTACCGGAAAAGGAAAACCCATTGCAATACTGATGAAGACCGAAATGGGCATGGGAGTTGATTTTATGATGGGAACTCACAAATGGCATGGCAAAGCACCAAACAAAGAGGAGTTTGAAAAAGCAATGCAACAACTCCCTGAAACTCTTGGTGATTACTAACAACTTAAAACCCATATAGCAATGAACAATATTGTTGCAATAGCACACGATGCTAAAAAACCAGAATTGGCACAGTTTATTCAGGACCGCCTTGAGTGGCTAAGAGGAGTTAACCTAATTGCTACGGGTAGAACTGCAGAGTTTATCGAGTCGCAGGGATTATCGTGTAAGCATATGAGCCCCGGCCAATCGGGCGGATACGTTCAAATCACCCAAATGATTGAAGAGGGTAACGTTGATATGGTTATTTTCCTTCGCGACCACAAGGTTATTCAAAAGCATCATGAGGATATCAGAAAACTCCTCGAAGCATGCAATGTAAAAAACATTCCCTTGGCTACAAACTATGCATCAGCAGAGCTGATTATACTAGGACTACTTAAAAAACAGGCAATAGAACGCTCAAAGCGAAAAGAGTAGCACACAACCCCATTTATCAATATATATAACCTCACGGTTTATCAACAACATTTATTTTTATGAATAAATTCGAAAATACTGGAAACAAAGATACTCGTTCGGGCTTTGGTGAAGGCCTCTACGAACTTGGCAAAACAAACCCAAAGGTTGTTGCGCTTTGTGCTGACCTAATTGGTTCACTAAAAATGGATAAGTTCATTGCCGAAAACCCCCAAAGATTTTTTCAAACAGGTATTGCAGAAGCAAACATGATTGGTGTTTCTGCTGGACTAGCAAATAGCGGCCAAATACCTTTTGCTGGTACCTTTGCAATTTTCGCCACGGGCAGGGTTTACGACCAGATACGCCAAAGCGTTGCCTACTCAAACAAAAACGTGAAAATTGCTGCATCGCATGCGGGGCTTACTCTTGGGGAAGATGGAGCAACACACCAAATGCTTGAAGATATAGGCATGATGAAGATGCTCCCTAACATGACCGTAATTTGCCCTTGCGACTTCAACCAAACAAAAGCGGCTACACTAGCCTCGGCAGAATTGGAAGGCCCAGTTTATCTGCGTTTCGGACGACCGTCGGTTCCCAACTTTACACCAGAAAACCAAAAGTTTAATATAGGTGAAGCAATCACACTTATAGAAGGTACCGATGTTACAATTTTTGCCACGGGTCACATGGTATGGAAAGCGATTAAGGCAGCTGAAGAACTAAGCAGCAAAGGAATAAGCGCCGAGGTTATTAACATTCATACCATTAAGCCTCTTGACGAAAAAACAATACTAAAATCGGCGGCCAAAACCAAAGCCGTTGTTACCGCAGAAGAGCACATGCTAAATGGAGGATTAGGCGAAAGTATCGCTCAGGTTTTAGCAAAAAACAACCCTACACCCATTGAGTTTGTTGCCGTTAACGACACCTTTGGCGAAAGCGGAAAACCCGACGAATTGCTAGTTAAATACGGATTAGACACCCCAAATATTGTAGCTGCTGCACAAAAAGTGGTTAGTCGCAAATAAACGCTAACAGTAATCAAATGAGCCAGATGAGCGACAAGGAATTGCTATGCATGTTTCGAGTAGAGGACACGCGCAGCTATGCCTTTAACCTCATTGTTCGAAAATATCAAGAACGACTTTACTGGCATGTTCGTAAAATTGTCATTTCCCATGACGATACCGACGACGTTATGCAGAACACCTTTTTAAAGGTGTGGAATGCCCTTGATAAATTCAGAGAGGATTCGCAACTTTTTACCTGGCTTTATCGGATTGCCACCAACGAGGCTCTCACATTCTTAAAGAAAAAACGCAGTAAGTTTTTCGTTCCTTTTGAGGATGTTGAGCAACAACTCATATCAACCTTAGAGAGTTCACCCAGCCTTAACGGCGAGGAGATAAAGATAAAACTTCAAAAGGCAGTTCTGAAGCTGCCCGAGAAGCAAAGGTTAGTATTTAATATGAAATATTTTGATGAGCTTAAGTACGAGGAAATCTCTCAGATAGTTGGCACATCAGTTGGAGCACTGAAAGCATCATATCATCATGCGGTAAAAAAAATAGAGAAGGCCATGGAAGATGATTAAACCTTACCGCATTAGCATTGTCAAAATAATTGAAATGCAACACATAACATGAAAGAAAAAGAAAACATAAACAAGTTTACAGCAAAATATGGGAAGGAACTTCCCTACAGTGTACCCGATGGGTATTTTGACAGTTTGCCGTTTCGTATACAGGAATATTGCCTAACCCAAAGCCCTGTACAGACAAAGCAAAAGGTTACTGTATGGCAAGCAATTAGAGCACAAATATCGCTTGCTGCAGGTTTTGTTGCTTTAGCTTTTTTGGCCGCTGGTGCTTACTATGTGCTTCAGCCAACCAGTAACACTCCTAGCGTTCTCTCAAACGACGACTACATTGAAATTATTCAGAATAATATTTACGATTTTGATGAGGAGAACTTAATTAACGAAATTCAGCCCTATAGACTGGACGACTCCATACAAAGCTACAACGACGAAATGATTCAGTACCTGCTCGACCAGGACATTGACTACACAACGCTAATTGAGCAATACTAATATATGAAAAGATTATTTTTCATAACCGCAATACTAAGCCTTGCGCTGACAGTAAACGTTTTTAGTCAATCTAAATCCGATAAGGAAACTTTAGTAAAGGCACAAAAAATTATTTTTTTTACTGAAAAATTAAACCTTACACCCGAAGAAGCACAAGACTTCTGGCCAGTTTACAATAGCTACTGGAAAAAGAAAAAGACAATTATTGGGGAGCGTAAAAAAGCAATGCAGTACTGCTCCGAGAATATGCATAAAATGTCATCCAAGGAGATTGAAAGATACGGCGATATGTACATCAATTTTCATAAGCAGGAATCGGACCTGTTAGTTGAGTACAACAAAAAATTTAAAAAACTATTATCCCCCGATAAAATCATGAAGCTTTACCAAGCCGACTACGATTTTAAAACTTACCTCTTACGGCAAATTCGAAACACATCCTCAAAAGAGGAATAGTCTCTACTGATTTCAAATTAAATTCTAGCGAGGCCAATTCTATATTGCCCTGATATAAGTTGACTTTTTTAAGATTATTTTAGCAAGTTACTTATAACCTTCGTCGATTTTTTTCAAAAAGATTTAAAAATCTACCTCTCAAACTTGCCCACCTCAAACGATAAAAATATTAAGATTACGTAAATGTGGACATTTTGAAGCCCTAACAGACGTTCAAAACACTGAAATAAGAAAGGCAATAACATCTGTAGATATCTGATGTAATGCTGAATATGGCACGTGCCATATTCTGTATTGAGACTTGATTTCAAAAAATGCCCTATCTTTGTTTTTATTAAAACCCACTAATTTAAAGCTATGCACGCATTCGTTCAGTTTTACAAAAAAGAATACATTACTTCATTAATTAACTATCGGGAGGGTGAGGAAAAGTTTGGCCAAACCTTGCAGGTTTCCTCAGGTGGTGACCTGAATGACTTTGGTGGAAAATTTGTGATTTTGGGGATTGCCGAAGATATTGGCATCCGCGCAAATCATGGAATTGCTGGTGCGGCCTCGGCATTTCACTCGTTCATAAAGAGCTTTGTAAACATTCATAACTCCAGAACTTTTAATGGAGACCAGTTTCTGTTATTGGGACGAATCCGTACCGGTGGATTAATGGAAGAGAGCCAGAATGCCGATATTGAAACCCTGCAAAAATTAACTGAAAAATTGGATGAAATGGTGTTCCCGGTTATTCAACAAATCGTTGAAGCAGGAAAAATCCCAATCGTTATTGGGGGCGGGCACAACAATGTTTTCCCCATTTTAAAAGGCTGCTATTTAGCATGCAACGAATCGAT
>JAQUJY010000129.1 GCA_028680705.1 Bacteroidales bacterium | reverse complement strand
GGTGTGAATGATTTGTTGACCTAGTCAGAATTGCTACATTTGTATGATTGTTCTCCTAACAGAGACAGTATCCTTCCGATAATTTTATAACCTAAAATTAATTAAAAACAGTATTATGCTTTCTATTAAACAGATAAATTCGGAAAATGAATTAAAAAATTTAACCAAGCAGGAAATTATAGATTTTTTACATACCCATCTCGATAAGTTTCGCGATGACAAAGTGGCCATAGGCAAGTGTTTAGATTATGCTTTTTCAGAAGGAGCAGGTAAGGGCGGTTTTTTATTAATTGGATATTACAACGGTAAACTGGCAGGTGTAGTGGTGATGAATAAAACGGGAATGGAAAGTTATATTCCCGAAAACTTTTTAGTTTATATTGCAGTTGATGCCAGCTTACGTGGCAAGGGAATTGGTCGTCAGCTTATGCAAGAAATCATAAATAGGGTTGATGGCGATATAAAACTTCACGTTGAGTATGACAACCCTGCAAAGAGACTGTATGAGAGGTTGGGTTTTACAACCAAGTATGCTGAAATGCGTTATACTAAAAAGAAGTAAACAATGGCTGAACTTGTTATTAAATCCGATAAGATTATTAGGAACGTCGAGAAGCTTAATGTTATTCTCGAGAAGCATAATGTGGAGTGGACCTTTATTGTTAAGGTTTTATCTGGCCATAAGGAGTTTCTGAGGAAACTTCTTTCTAATCCTGTAGTAAAAAAATTGCATAGCGTTGGCGATTCAAGAACGTCTGGCTTAAGGGCAATTAAGGAGATAAATCCTGATATTGTAACAATGTACGTAAAGCCACCTCCAATTGATTCTATAAAAGCGGTGGTCTCTTATGCTGATATATCATTAAATTCATCATTTAGAACAATTGAGGCGCTTAATATTGAGGCAAAGAGACAAGGAAAAATACATCGAATAATAATAATGATAGAAATGGGAGAACTGCGTGAGGGGATACTTCGCGATAAGGTTATTAGTTTTTACCAAAGCGTTTTTAATCTCGAAAATATTGAGGTTGAGGGCATTGGCGCTAATCTTGGATGCATGTACGGTATTCAACCAACATACGATAAACTGCTACAACTCTCGCTTTATAAGCAGATTATTGATGCCAAGTTCAATACCAATTTACCCATAATATCGGGCGGTAGTTCAATTACTCTTCCCTTGTTGGGAAAAGCTGCTATGCCAAGTAATTTAAACCACCTAAGAATCGGGGAGACAGCCTTCCTTGGAACAAGTCCATTTGACGGTAAAAAGTTTCGCGATTTATCAACCGATACCTTCGAGTACACTAGCCACATTATTGAGTTAGAACTTAAGGAAACAAGTCCAGATGGCCTTATAACCGATGGAAACATTGGCCATACTGCCGATGATTTTGATTATGATAATAGTTATAGGGCAATAGTGGATTTTGGTCTTCTCGATGTTGATATTGAGGAGCTTACCCCTAAGGATAAAAGCCTGCGCTTTGCGGGCACCACATCCGATATGAGCGTTTACGATTTAGGACCCGTGGAAAAGGGGAAAAAATGTAAGTATAAAGTTGGCGATAAAATCAAATTCAGACCAACCTACATGGCCGTTGCAAGGTTGATGAACTCTAAATTTATCGGTAAGAAAATTTTGTAGTATTTTATTTAATAATGTAAAGTAAGTGATATAGGATTTCCCTGTATCGCTTTTTTTTATTATTTATAGTATTGGTTACTATCTTTGCAAAAAAGGTTTAGCATGGATACAATAATGACAAGGATAGTTTTGCCCGAATACACAAATCAGTATAAAAACTTGTTTGGCGGACAAGCCCTTAAGTGGATGGATGAGATTGCGTTTATTTCTGTACTTAGAGAGTTCAAAAAGGATTTTGTTACTGTTAAAGTAAACTCAGTTTCCTTTTTAAGGCCCGTACTCCAGGGTGAAGTAGTTGAATTTAAAGCCGGAATAATATCAAAAGGTAATGTAAAAGTTGAGGTTTCAGTTCAGGGGTTTACCTTTGTCGATGGTAGTGAGGAACTAGCTATTGATGGTGTTTTTACTTTAGCCCCAGTTAATGCAAGCATGCGTCCAACAAGATTGTAGAAGAAAATGCATAAATCAATAAGTACACTCGAGTTGGAGGTTATAAATCTATCAAAGAAATTTGACGATAAGCACATTCTCACTTCGCTTTCTTTCTCGGTTGAGAAAGGACAGAAAATCGCAATAAAAGGAGAATCGGGTAGGGGGAAAACCACATTATTGAGATTATTAGCAGGCATTGTAGCCCCCGATAGCGGTGAGATAAGGTTTGGAGATAAGATATTTAATGCGCTTAGCGCAAAGTCTATTCGTAATAGAATAGCATATTTGCCTCAGGGTATAGATTTTATTGCAGAAGACGGTAACGAACTTTGTGAAATGCTATCCACGGATAAAGGGAAAGTTACAAAATCGCTCGATGCGCTGTTTTTGGATGGCAGCATCCTAGAACAACCATTTGCAGAGTTAAGTGGGGGTGAAAAGCAGCGGATGTTAATCTCTATTATATTAGGATTAAATAGACCAATTCTTATGCTGGACGAACCAACCTCTGCTCTAGATGCTAACTCAACAAAAAGGCTTATTGACCTCATCTGGGGGTTTCCTGATATCACGCTCATTTCAACTTCTCACAATCCAATATGGGAAGAGCACTGCCATAAAGTAATTAGCCTATGACCTCAATTCAAGATATTTCGTGGATAAATTTGCTGCTTAGTTTTACAATTATCATAATTCCTTTAGCTGGGTTTTGGTACTATCGTGTTGGTTTAACAAAGGCAACACTCATAGCCATTGCCCGAATGACCATTCAACTCTCTGCCGTGGCTATTTATCTCGAGTACATTTTCGAGAAGAATAATCCCTTTTTAAACTCCGCTTGGGTGCTAATTATGATTCTTATAGGAGTGTTTACAACACTTAAAAGGAGCAACCTAAGCATAAAGATTATGGCAGTTCCATTAATAATCTCGGCAATTACCAGTTTATTGATTGTAGATGCATTTTTTCTGGGTGCCATAATCCGATTGCCCTATGTTTTCGAGTCGCAGTATTTTATCCCCATTTCAGGGATGATATTGGGTAATGCAATGAATCATAATATTGTAGGTCTTAGCGCCTATTTTGAGGGTTTAAGCAACAATCAAAATCTGTATTATTTTTTGCTAATCAACGGAAAGAATAAAAAAGAGGCAGTAAACCCTTTCATTGTTCAGGCAATTCGCAAAGCACTTAACCCAATGATTGCAAATACATCGGTAATGGGGTTAATATCTTTACCCGGAATGATGACAGGGCAGATTTTAGGAGGGAACTCACCCTCAACTGCAATCCGCTACCAGATAATGATTATGCTTGCCATTTTTACTGGTTGTAGCATAAACCTTATGCTTAGCATAATTCTGGGTAACAAAACCGCTTTCGATAAGATGGATAGGATTTCAACTTCTGTTCTTATCAAAACAAAAAAAAGGTAAAGTTGAGCACGGGCTATAAAAACTGGTTGTAGTCTTTTATCGTATTTATGTTGGTGAGGTATCTGCCGTATTCGTCGGTTGCAGGAAGTTTTACATGTTTTGTATTAATCTTTTCGAGGAATGCTTTTACCGAGAGCCTATTACCATTTAAAATATGCATTAACCTGTTAATCGTACTTACCGAGTAGAAAGCAAAAAGCGGTTCCGTTCTATCTTTATAGATGGGTACAACAGCCTCGAAATCTTTAATGCTTGCTTGTTCATTAATTCTGTCTAATACCTTAGTATTTACAAAGGGCATATCGCACGAAACAATAAATACAGCGGGGTTCAATGCATTTGTTAGTGCAGAGTGAATGCCCCCTAATGGACCTTTGTCCCTAATAATATCCTTATAGATAGGGCACGGCATAATTTTGCTAATTTCGTTATCATTTGATATTATGATAGTTTCACCAAACTGTGCCGAAAGACTTTCTATAATTTGCTCAACAAAGGTGACCCCATTATGTTTCAGTAGTGCCTTGTTGGCACCTTGCATGCGTCTTGCTTTGCCGCCAGCCAACACAGCAAGCGTAGTATTTGGGTGTTTAAGCATCTATTTATAGTGATTTTAAATGAACCCATTTTTAATGTTGATGTAAATTTACAAAACAATAGCTATTTGTTTGCTGTTAATTGTAATGAATATCTTTACCGAAACTTTGAAGCATGAAGATAGGAGATTCTTTTATATCCACTCAGGAGGTGACCAACTCAACTACGGCTAGTTGTCTTGGTTCTGGCAATTTGTCAGTTTTTGCAACACCATCAATGATTGCCCTAATGGAAAATGCTAGCATGATGGCCGTTAAGGAATCCTTGATGGAGGGAACGACAACAGTTGGTTCCGCTATTAACGTTAAGCATACTAGGCCTACACCCCTAAATACTATGGTAAGCGCCCAAGCAATTTTAACAATGATTGAAGGAAAAAAGCTTACCTTTGCCCTAAGAGCATGGGATAATAAGGGTGATATTGGTGTTGGAGAGCACGTTAGGTATGTAGTAGATAGCAAAACCTTTATGGAGGGTTTAACTTAAATTAGACCAATAATTGAGATTATGCAAAGAGGATTTATAGCATTGTTTTCGCTTTTGATTTCTTTAGCTGTATTTAGCTGTGCTAGCGAGGAAAAAGAAACCTCTATCAGTATCTATAGAGATTTCTCCCAAAAGAATAACGGAGTTTTTTTCTCTGTTCCCCCTGGCATTGCATCCATACTACTTGATGATGAACAGAAGGGTACAGAAGAACTACGGCAAATGCTCAGCAATGTTAATAGTTTATCTTTTCTCATAATCAACAACAGCTCAGACTCTAAGGAGAGTTTGCTTTTTGCCGATATTGATACAAAACTCCATAACATCAACTTTGTTGATTTGGCCATGGTGAATAATGGGAAGGAAATAGTTAAAATCATGGTTCAGCAAGATGGGGATAAGGTTAACGAGATGGTTGTCCTTGTTTCGAACTACAACGCCTTTTTTTGCGTAAGTTTTAAGGGAACATTGGATATTGCTAAAATTGCCAATTTGGCTCAACCTGAAAATTTAGCAGCCATTTCGAATCTAGATAAGTTTAATCGCTAGTTTTTATAGAAATAATAAATTTGCACGGTATTTGATATTAGTCACCGTAACCAAAACAATTTTAATGATGAAAAAACAATTTTTAAAACTTATTGCAATTGGAGTTCTTCCATTATTTATTGCAGTATCATGTAGTAAAGATGATAAGAACGAGCCTTTAACTAAGCAAGAGGCAGTTAAAGTACTAGAGGCTTCAAATCAGCTGATGGCCCAAACAATGGGTGAGGTATTACAAACCGATGCTATGGGAGCAATGATGACCTTCGCTAATCTTTATTTCCCTGATGATAGGTCAACTCCAAATCTAGTTCAGGTTACTGAAAAATTAGTCCTTCTAACTGGACAAACCACCGTTGATCCAATTCTTCCTTCTTTTACATTTACATCAAAAGGAGATATTGATGATACCCCTTTTGGCAATTATGGTACTTACACTTGGGATGTAGTTCTACAAGGTTGGACTTACGAAGCGAATCCCGATAACGAGTTAATTTTCATTTTCCTTTCTTCTTATGAAGCCTTAGAAGAGAATAATGCGATTCTAACCCTTAAGGGTTTTAATTACATGGAGATGGAAGGTGGTGGGCTTCTGACGGGGATGAAATTATCGTTATTGGTAGATAATGTTAATGTACTATCAGTTGATTATGCGCTAGTAATTAATGCTGAAGGGCTAGGAGATCTTTCGCTTACAATTGATATGAAACCATTCTCGCTTTCAGCAGAGATTGACTTTACATCCAACAGCACTGGCTTAATGCTGGGATTGCAAAACTCAATGAAAAAAGAGGGAGTTACCATTCAATCATCTAACCTGCAAGCACAATTTGGGCCATTGACATTAATGGATTTTATTGATGAGGATGTTGAAGACGAAATTATCCCCTTAACCGTTGAAGGATATGTTCAAATGGGTGAGGTAAAGGCAACAATTGAAATGCATCTTGCAGAGTTTTTCCAAGGGCTACCAAACCTTACAAATCCAACCGATATTACTGCTCATGCGGATAAGTATTTAAAGGTAAAACTTTATGTATATCCTGCAGGAAACTCACTAGCATATGTTAGATGGAGCCTTGAAGACGGTGA
>JAQUJY010000039.1 GCA_028680705.1 Bacteroidales bacterium | reverse complement strand
TAGCCCCATCGGCCACCAATGCTCAGCCGCGGCAATTTGTTGTTGTAACCAAGCAACCCTTAATAGGCCAAATAGCATCCTGCTATGCTGCTTCGTGGCTTGAATCGGCTCCTGCAATTATTGTTGCCTGTGGCAACTATTCTGAGTCGTGGCGCCGTGCCGACGGTAAGAATCATTGCGATATCGATGTGGCAATAGCCATCGATCATATTACCCTAGCTGCAGCAGATAATGATTTGGCAACCTGTTGGGTTTGTAAATTTGATGTAATTAAATGTGCATCGATACTCAATTTGCCTAAAAACATTGCTCCAGTGGCTCTTATTCCCATTGGTTTTCCGTCTGAAAAGGGGAACTATTCAGAACGCCACCTATTAAGAAAGCCAATTGAGGAGATAGTTTCGTGGGAGGGCTATAACTTTTAAATATCGGTTCTATACTTCTTAACTCTTTTCGAGAGCATTTTTGCATCACCCGTTAGCTTATCTAAGAGATTCCAAAAGTTGGGACCATGATTTTTGTGGACAGTATGGGCTAACTCGTGGAGTATAATATAATCAATTAGCTCATCAGGAAGTTTCATGAGGTATAAGCTGAGGTTAATGTTGTTTACGCTTGAGCAGCTACCCCATCGTGAAGTTATATTCTTAATTCTTAGTGTATTGTATTTAAAGTTGTGTTTTTGAGCTAGTTCTGAAACTCTGTTCGGAAGTATTGCCTTAGCCTCTTTTCTATAAGCTTCAACAATTGCCTCCTTCGCTATATTTTGCAAGTATTCACTTTCCGTATCAATCCCCTCAGGATGGGTTACGTTTATGTATTGTTCTTCAAAATTAACTTTTATATCACTAGCACTGGTGGCTTTAAATTGAAGCTCGTGCTCCCTTGTTTTGTAACCCGAAGATATTATTCTTTGTTGATTGAGTACACTAAGCTCGTTTAACTTACTGGTAATCCAATCTTGTTTAGCCTCAACAAAGGTTTTTGCATAGCTTAGGGGCAATAGCCCAGGTACTGTAACCCTAACTTCACCCGATGGTTTTATTGAAATGGAAAGTTTGCGTGCTTTTCTGTTTCGTTTGAGGTATATATCTCCAACCCCTATTAATTTCCAGAGGATAATATCTTGCTTTTTAGGTGTTGCCATGTTACTGATTAAGTATCCAAATATTAGGATGTTGTGCCTTCCAAACGTTCATTGAGTCTTCAGCTTCCTGTCTGGTAAGGAACGAGCCAAGTGTAACAGCGTGCATGCCCGATGGTTGTGTAATAACCTTGGCTTTGAATCCAGAAGTTTTCATGTCATCTGAGAACTTCTCTGCGTAGTTAATGTTTCTAAAACTACCCACAATTAAATGATAAATCCCCTCTTTAACGTGTGGCGTAGAAACCTTTGCATCTTGATAGTTCTGCGTTTTCGAGATTCTTGGTTTAACTGGTTTAGCGTCAGATTGACCGGTAGGTGTTTTGTCCATTTCTGCACTTAGCTTACTAAACTCATCTTCGAATTTACCCGCTTGTTGTGTTACTGCTTTAACCTCTTTTTCAGATCCCTCCTTTGCTATGGCGTCATCGGTTGTTGTTTCGTCAAGTACTGTAGATTGCTCTTGAACTACGGCAGTTTGAGTATTGGTTGCTGTTTTTTTTGAGTTGAAAAAGCCTATGTCGTATAAATGCCAACCAGCTACCAGCAAAAAAACAAAGCCAAGGCCAATTAAGGTTCCAATAAGGATAGCTTGCCCAGTTCCCCGTGGGCGCTTTTCTTTAACTGGTTTTGGCGTGCTCTTTATGGGTTTGGTGGTTTTGTCCTCTCGCTTTTGCGGTTTCTGGAATTCCGTTTTAGGTGGTACTATTTTTGGCTCTGGTTCTTGAGTTTCCTTTGTAACTACTTCTTCTGTTTTTTTCTCAACAACTGGTTCCTCAATCGCTTCCACTTTTTTTTCTTGCGTCTTCTGTTCAGGTGCTGTTTTATTCTCTTTTAGTGGTTCTTCTTTTTTAGGCTTCTTCTCCTTTAATCCTGGTTCGGCTTTTTTAGCAGTTGTTGTTGTCTTGGTACCAATAGGATCAAAATGCATACTCCCCCGTTTATCAAGGTAGAGTACACCTATATCCTTAAGTTCATAGGTATTTTTTGTAGCTAACTCTTGTTTTAACTGTTCTATGTAACTAGCCAGTAATTCTTTGGCTTTGTCTTTTGTGATTTTATTTTTACTGGCAAGTTTATCCTCAAGCATTCCGTCGTTGTACCTAAGGAAAGGGCTAAATGTTAAATTTTCGGGTTTAAAATTGCCACTTCCGTCATCTTTAATAAGGAAAGCACCAAATTCAGGAAGAATAACCCTCGTATTGTTCTTGATTAGCTCAATTAAGTATTCGGTGGTCATGGCTTGGAGTATTAGTTTGTTAAATTAACCCACTAAAGGTAAGATAATTTTAGATGTCAACCCAAAAAATCGATTGCGCTTTAATTACTTAGCGCACACTTCTTCGATAAGTGATAGTACTTTACTAACACTATAAGGCTTTGTTATAAGTTGATCGAAACCTACCTCATTAAAATCTTCGAAAAAATTAGCAGGATTGTGTGCGGTTAATGCGATAATGGGGACCGACCTTTTTGATGCTGGCATATTCATCCTTATGTGTTTTGTGGCTTCAAGGCCATTCATAACTGGCATTTCAATATCCATTAGAATTAAATCGATATCCTCCTTCTCAAAAATTTCAATGGCTTGTTTCCCATTCTCAGCATCGAAACATTTAGCGCCAATTTTCTTTACTATTTCCTTTATAAGAAGTCGATTAACAAATATATCATCAACAATTAGAATATTGTAACTCTTTTCCATGTAGCTAAAATGCGTATAGGTGTATTAAAATTTAGTCTATTAATTATCCGAGCCTGCTAAGTGTTTTTATAATATGCATGCTGTTTATCTTGAAAGAATTTCTGTTCATATCAATAATCTTATCGTGCTTAAATTCTGATAAGGTTCTTATAAGGCTTTCCTTCGTTGTCCCTGCTAATTCAGCTAGCTCTTGGCGGGTTAAGGGTATACTAAATGTTTCGTTCTTGAAAATATCCTCAGAGAAGTACAGAATTATATCGGCTACTCTACCGGGTAGTTGCTTATATAAAAGCCCTGACAGTCTATTGATATTGAATATGCTATCAGCACTAATCTGTTTTACGACTTCCATTCCAAACAGACCGTTCTTCTTAATCAACCAGCTGAAGGTTTCTATATCAACAAATCGAACAGAGACGTTCTCAAGTGCAAAAACTGAATACTCGTAAACATCGCTTCCAAAAATAGAGGATAGTCCTAAAAATGTTCCAGGTTGGCCAATACGTAATATCACATTTTTACCTCGCCGCATTTCCCTCGAAATTTTCACAATACCTGATAGTACAAGCGGAATTTCTGAAACTCTAGCACTTTGTTTTATAATTATATCGCGTTTACTATACTCAATCTTGTTGGTTGAGCTGTATAGTTTATCCCTTTCATCGGGCAGTAAAACCGATTCAAAAGGAAGCAATAAGGGGTCAATAGTATTTTCGTCGGATTGATTCATAGAGTATCTTTTCTATTAAATAGTGGCCATAAATATACTTAAAAATGTTTAAGAATGATGTATATCATCGTTCTTTAGTAAGCAACCTCATTTAAATTAATTTGCCTATGGTAATAAGAAAACCTAAGTTTGATCTATAATTTTAATTATCTGACTATGATTTTAATTGTTGATGATTCAACCACAAATCAAGTGCTATTAGAAGCAATACTCCAGGAAGAGGGTTACGAAACGGTAACTGCTTTTAGTGCAAAGGAAGCTTTTAAACTAGTCGAGAAGCATAAACCTAAACTTATTCTCCTCGATTTGCTTATGCCTGAAGTAAGTGGTTTCGATTTTCTGAAAGAGCTTAAGGGGAACAAAAAGACATCTAATACTCCAGTAATTGTTGTGTCTGCAGTAGAATCAAGAGAAAATGTTGATATCTGCATGCAGTATGGCGCTGCTGATTTTATTGGTAAGCCAATTGACATAGCATCCTTTTTAAGCAAGGTAAAGCAAACTATGCTAACTTAGTTACTTTTGTTGCTAGATGTAACCTAACTAAAGCGAGTGAAAGGGTTTTATGTTGTTTATTATAGGCAAAGGCATTGTGAAACGAGTACTTTATGAGGCAAAAAAACAATTATTCAAGCATAATACTTTCTAATAATTTTTCTATTCAGCAATTTATTGAGATATTCTCGGGGATTGATGAACAGATACTTCAGTTGCACCAGTGTTCATCAGATGATTTTTTGGGATTAAACTCAGATTTTAAGCGCTATTATAAACTGTCGAAGCTTATATCCAACAATGCCTCTAAGATTTTTAACGAGTTAACAAAAAATGAATCCTCTGAGTTACTAAAGGAGATTGAGAAGTTTTATAAGGAGATAAAGCATATCCAGTCTGAGTTCTCTAATCTGCTAGATGCTAGCATTGAGCAATTATCACAAATTCTTGGACTGCTAGATAAATTATATTTCCCTGTAAAAAATTTAAATCAGGATTTACTAAGCCTTAAAATCCTTTTGGCTAATCTGAAAATATTTAGTTCAGCAAATCCTGCTTCGGCCAAAAGTCTTGAGAAGGTAGTCAGGAAATTCAACGATGTTATAAACGATTTTAAAACTTGTAGTTTTCAGAGCGAGAGTGATCTAGGGCAACTTAAAGAGCAGGTAAAGGATACGCTTTTAGGGTTTGAAACAATTCGTAATAGTAGTGTAAAGGATTTAGACCTTATACTAAATAATCTACACATGGGCATAATCCTATTTGCCGAAAAGCATGAAGAGGTATCGCGTTTAATTCCTAAATTGACCAAGCAGACCGAGAACTCGTCAAAGAGCATTGCCGATATTATTACAAATTTGCAGTACCACGATATTATTAGGCAAAAAATGGACCACGTACAGGCAACCCATAAAAAATTACTAGCCGAATTGGATGAGACTGCACAGTTGGAGGATAAGGATAAACTAGACAGCAATGATATTCTTCTTCTAAAAATAAGGGATATTGCAAATCTCCAATCGGCACAACTAGTTTATGCCAATAAGGAGTACCAGAGGGCTATTGAGATTATTACTGGAAAATTCAGGGAGATTGGTAACGATATGACTATTGTATCCTCAATGTGCCATGAAATTTATATATCCCAAGATAGTACCAACGAGTTCCACATGCAGGACTTTATCACAAAGTTAAAAAGTTCGGCAAGCGTATTGAACAGGTTTTTAAGCGCCACCAGTGATTATACTGCCCACATCGATCAGCTATATGCTCAGGTTGGTAGGGTAGGGGAAAATCTTACCACTTTTTCGGCGTCAATTGTTAGTCTAAAAAATATCACATCCACCACATACAAGGATTTTTCGGAAATTGATTTGAGTGATGAAAAATTATACGAATTATTAAAGAGAATTCAGTATCTTTATGAAGATGTTGAGGGATTTGAAGGGACAATCAAAGATGTATTCACAAGGATTGAAGGGATAGCAAGCCAATTTTTACCTGGGAATAGTCAGAGTTTAGCCCAAAGCAAAAGTGCTGGGGTGTTTTCCAATGCAGGCGATTCAATGAGCAGCATTATTGCACATCTCAACAATAAGAACACTAAGATTAGCACATTGCTCAGCAAAAGCATCGGTATAAGTAAAACCATTTTAAAGGATATAGATGCATCAATTGGAAAGGTTAAGTACTACGATTTTTTCGAAAAGGTTATTGTGGACATAATAGACGAGTTTAATCACATACACCTTTTGCTTAAGGCTGAGGTTAATTTTGACAACGAAGAGGGTTTTGAGGATATTCGCAAACTTTATACCATGGCAAGCGAGCATAAGGTACACGATAAAATAACTGAAAAATCAAGAGAGGTGAGTGACGTTGAACTATTTGACGATGATATCGATACAGACGATGATAACTTAGAACTATTTTAAGATATGGCAAAAATACAGAAGATTACTCTTAAATCACAGGCAGGTAAAGGAAAAAAGAGTGGCGAGGGGATTATTACTATACAGGGTGAATTAACCATTAATAATGCCCAGCAACTTAATAAGTTTCTGCAAGAGGGTTTGAGTAAGTATAGTCAGATTGAGGTCAAGATAAGCAGTGTTGTTAATATTGATCTGGCTGCTATACAACTCTTACAGCGTTTATGGTGGGATGCTAAGCAGGAGCAAAAGAGTATTAACTTTGATTTTAGGTTACCCGAAGATTTTAGGATTCTTTTAGAACGATCGGGTTTCGAATCGTTTTTGACCCTAAAAAACTAAAATACCAAATTAATTGTAGAATTACTATGGCCAAAACAATACTTATAGTTGACGATTCGGAAAGCATAAGGGAGGTTGTTAACTTTACTTTGGAGAATGAGGGGTACAATGTTCTCATCTCAGTTGATGGGACAGATGCACTTAAATTCCTTGATGGTACACATATCGATTTAATTATTACAGATCTACATATGCCCGAAATGGATGGCATTACGCTAATTCGGCACGTACGCAAAATGGAACAATATCAGCGTATCCCCATTTTATTCCTTACTACCGAATCGCAAGCAGCAAAGAAGATGGAGGCAAAAGAGGCAGGCGCAACAGGTTGGATTATAAAACCCTTTGTACCCGCTAAACTAATTGCAGCACTAAATAAAGTATTACGCTAATGGACAACTTTAAGAAGAAATTTATAGAGGAAGCAACAGACCTTATTGACGGCTTGGAGCGCTCGTTGCTCGAACTTGAAGAGAATCCAACCGACAAATCAATTATACAGCAAATATTTAGGACAATGCATACCCTAAAGGGGAGTAGCGGTATGTTTGGGTTTGAGAAGATAGATGGTTTTACCCATGAGATGGAAACCATATACGATTTGATTAGAAACGATAAGCAACAGGTTACTCCCGAAATTCTTGACCTTACGCTAGCCTCTGTTGATCATCTAAAAATATTGCTCGACGAGGAGAGCTTTAACGACCCATCCGTACAGGAAAATCACAATAATTTGCTCAAAAGGGTAATGGCCATAATTAGCAGCGATAAGGAAAAGGTGGATATCAATGTTGAAAAGTCGATACAAACAATTCAGCCGGAAGGAAATGATCTGGGGAATACTTTCTACGTATTTTTTGATCCTATAAAGGAGATATTCAATAACGGAACAAATCCGCTTTTCCTCCTCGACGAGCTTCATACACTAGGCGAGGCACGGGTTTTTGCTCATCTAAATAGGGTTCCGCCGTTAAGCCAAATGAACCCTGAACTCTGTTACACCTATTGGGAAGCAATAGTGTACACTCAGCAAAATGTGAATAGTATTAGCGATGTATTTATTTTTGTTGAGGATGAGGCAACAATTGATATCCAGAAGATATCGGAAGGAAATCTGCTAACCGATGACCAGTTTTTATCCGAACTACAAATGCTGGCGGATGTAAATAAGGATATTGGTATAAGTAAAGTTCAAAAAATTGCGAAGCAGGCATTCATAAGGCAAACTAAGGATAAGACTGTTTCAACAGGTACAAAAGAGCGTGTAAAATCAAAGGAAAATGCCATAAGTAGTATTAGGGTTTCGGCAGACAAGTTAGACATGCTTATGAACCTCGTTTCTGAACTGGTTACCACACAGGCTCGCCTTAGCCTTTTTGCTGAAAACAATGCTGTTCCAGGTCTAATGACTATCGCAGAGAATGTTCAGAAGTTATCAAGACAGCTAAGAGATATTGCGTTTAGTATTGTGCTTATTCCCATCGAGAATATGCTTACCCGCTTTCAGCGTTTGGTTCGTGATTTGTCGTCAGAACTAGGGAAAGATGTGGTGTTTATTACCGAAGGTGCCGACACTGAACTTGATAAAACTATTATAGAGAGTTTGGTCGATCCGTTGATGCATATCCTGAGAAATAGCCTAGATCATGGCATTGAGGATGTTGAGGAGCGTGTTTTGAGAGGAAAACCTAAGCAAGGAAAGATTAGCCTTAAGGCTTTTTACTCAGGTGCAAATGTTATGATTCAGATTAGCGATGATGGTGCAGGTATTGACCCCAAAGTAATTACCCAAAAAGCCATAAGCAAAGGTATTATTTCTGCCGAGCGAAAGCTTGCAAAACGCGAGCTGCTCGATTTGGTTTTCCTTCCAGGATTTAGTACTGCTAAGCTGGTGACTGATGTGTCGGGTCGTGGAGTGGGAATGGACGTTGTGAGACGAAAAATCGCCGATATACGAGGAGAAGTGGAGATTGATTCCGTACTTGGTGCTGGAACCACAATAACAATTAAACTGCCTTTGACCCTTTCAATTATTGATGGGCTTTTGGTTAAGGTTGATGATACTCACTACATCATCCCGCTTTCTGTAGTTGATAAGATATATGCCGTTGAGCATGAAAAAATTGTTAAAACCTTTAATAATGTTTTAGTGCTCGATGCAAAACAAATACCCTTCTTCTACATCAGAAGAGAATTTAACCATACCGAGAATACCGAGAAATATGAGCAGGTTATTGTGGTTAATTACGATGAGAAGAGCGTTGGATTAATTGTTGATGAAGTTATTGGTGAATATCAGGCTGTACTCAAACCTTTAGGTAAGCATTATAAAAAGCAGGATATGATTTCGGGTGCTACTATTCTGGGAGATGGAACAGTAGCTCTTGTAATGGATACCAATAAGATAATCAAACTTTTTGCAAACCATGAGGACTTTAAAATGGAGGAGCAGCTTGATGAGGAACAATAAAATTAGGTTAATCATAAATATTTTGGAGGATTAAAAATGGAACAAGAGAATTTAAGTAATGTCAACTCTTACCTGTCTTTTAAACTAGGTGAAGAAGAGTTTGCTGCACATGTAGGTAAGGTTCTCAATATTCTTGAGATGACGAGGATTACTGAGGTGCCTAAAGCTCCCGAATACATGAAAGGGGTTATAAATCTAAGGGGCACAGTTTTGCCTGTTATTGATACGCGAATGAAATTTGGCATGTCTCCAACCGAGTATACTGCCAATACGTGTATTGTGGTGCTTGATATTGAGGTTGATAACGAAACCATTCATATAGGTGCATTGGTTGATGCTGTTCAAGCTGTACTTGAGATTGACAGAAACTCAATTATGCCCCCACCAAGTATTGGTAGTAAATATCGGTCAGAGTTTATTGAAGGAGTTGCAAATATTGATGAAAAATTCATCATGATTTTAGATATGGATGCAGTTTTCTCAACTGAAGATGTAACCAGTTTGAAAACTAAAACAGAGGAAACAGAGGAGATTGTAAACATAGAGGAGATTGTATAATAATTATTGATATTTACTTGATTCTCGCCGAAAAATGGCATAAATTTACTTGCTTGGTTCTGTTTTAAATTGTGAGTCAAGTTTTTATAAATTTTCGGTTTATGTTGTTAGTTGGGGAAAAATTTGAATTTTAGGCTGGAGCTAATAATTTAACTATCCCCCCTTGGGCTGTTCAAAAGGTAGAAATCAAATTTAGGGATATTGCTAAAAATGACTCGGGAAACTTTTTGAACAGCCTTTTTTTATAACTCTTCAACTGGCAGAAGCATTCTACCGTAAATTTAGCCTACCTCGATGATCAACATTTCTATTTGCACATCAACCCTTTTATTGCTTAAAATCATTTAGTTTACACTGTAAGATATGCAGTAGGTTTGCATTTTTTAGTTAGATTTGGGTTTTACATAATAGGTATCGTGAAGGTATGTTCTGATAATCATTAGCCGATGTTAAATACACGTTTAAACGATATATTTAGGGCACAGCTTACTCAGGATGAGTTTGACAAGTTGAGTAAGTTTATTTATAAAGAGAGCGGGATAAAAATGCCACCCGTAAAAAAAATTATGCTCCAGAGCAGGCTGCAAAAGCGTTTGCGACACCTTAATATATCAAACTTCAAGGATTATATCGATTATGTATTCAGTAAAGAGGGACTTAATAACGAGATAATCCATATGCTTGATGTGGTGAGCACAAACAAAACCGATTTTTTTCGTGAGCCCATTCATTTCGATTTCCTGTTACAGGAGGTTTTGCCCCAATTTATACTTGATAGAAATAACCAAAGAACAATAAAGGTATGGAGTGCAGGGTGCTCAAGTGGAGAGGAGCCTTATACTATTGCAATTGTGCTGTCCGATTTTGCCGAGAAAAACCCAGGATTCGATTACTCTATCGTTGGAACTGATATATCAACCCAAATTCTTCAAAAAGCCGCCGATGCCGTTTATAAGGAAGATCGGGTTCAGATCATCCCAATGGAAACAAAAAGGAAATACTTTTTAAGGAGTAAGGATAGAGTAAATCCCACCGTTAAAGTGGACTCCAGCCTTAGACGTAAAGTGCGTTTTGGAAGACTTAACTTTATGGATCCTCACTACGAAGTACCCGAAACGTTTGATGTAATATTTTGTCGTAACGTACTCATCTATTTCGATAGGGAAACCCAGGAGAAAGTAATCCAAAAGTTGTGCGCAAAGTTAAAACCTAACGGCTATTTTTTTCTAGGTCATTCCGAGTCGATTATGAATATGGACGTACCCTTAAAACAGGTGAAACCAACAGTATTCCGAAGGATATAAATGTGTTGTTAATATAATTGTACTGCACTATGGAACCTAAAATTACAGACGATGAATTGCTCAACGAACTGAAACGTAGGATTGAGCATAATAAAATAACAGTAAAGGAGTTAAAAGCCCTTAACGAGGAGCTTAAGCTGGTTAATGAAAAGCTCGGAGAATCCGAATCGCTTAAAAGCCACTTTATCTCTAATATTACTAACGAGATAATCAACCCCTTTACTTCAATTTTGGGATTATCAAGAGCTATTCTTTCTGTTGATAAAGAGAACTGGAAGAAAGTGGTGTCAATGGTGGCGCTTATATACTCAGAGGCCTTTACTCTCGACTTTCAGTTTAGGAATATTTTTGTTGCAGCCAAAATTGAGGCCGGAGAAATATTCCCAGAAATCATCAATACAGATGTTTTGAGTGTTATTGAGAGCGTATTAGAAGCTTTTAGAGTTGAGGCCAGGAGGAAAAAGGTTAGCGTAACCTTGGATCATTCATTCAAAGTAGATGACCAGGGCATGTCCCTTTTTAAAACCGATCCCGAAAAGCTAAAACTTATTTTGGCAAATTTGTTGAATAATGCAATTAATTTTAGTCACGAAGGTGGAGTGGTTGAAGTTATCGGCAAGGTTGATAAAGGGAGTTTAGTGATTTGTGTTCGCGATTATGGTATTGGTATTAGCAAAGAGAACCAAAAGATAATTTTCGATAGATTCAAGCGCCTCGACTCGGGAATAAACTCATTAAATAGGGGGCATGGTTTGGGCCTTTCAGTTAATAAAGCAGTAATAGAGATGCTGAACGGTAAAATTGATATACAGAGTGAGCTAGGCAAGGGATCGTGTTTTACCATTTCAATTCCAGAGAGTGATGCTGTTACCTTCGATTTCGCATCCGATGCTAACGAAACATTCTTCGACTCCGAAGAGGAAATATTCTAAAATTATTTGCAATGGATGAGGTGAGTACTCATTTTCTATATCCTTCTGCCCTTTTTGTAGCCGATCAACCCCATAGGGTTTCAACCATATTAGGATCATGCGTAGCTGTGTGCCTGTATGACCCTATACTTAAAACTGGAGGTATAAACCACTATATGCTGCCATTTTGGAATGGACAAGGTTTGGCCAGCCCAAAGTATGGGAATATTGCCATCGAACGATTATTAGAGAAGATGTTATTGTTGGGCTCAAAAAAGTCAAACATAAGGGCAAAGGTTTTTGGGGGTGGCGAAGTTATTGACACCAATATCTCACAATTTCGTATAGGTGAGCGAAACATCCATTTAGCGTTTGACATGCTTAATGAGCTAAAGATTCCCATTGTTGCCAAAAGTGTTGGAGGTAAATTAGGTAGAAAGATAGAGTTTTTTACTGCAACCGGAGAGGTTAAACAACGTTACATTGAGAGAACCATACAGGTTTATGGGTAAGCATTTAAAAAAATAAATTTATCAAATTAAACAACCAGTTGAATGAGTTCAAAGATCAAGGTGCTTATTGTTGATGATTCGGCTGTAGTTAGACAGACCTTAAGTAAGTTAATTTCATCCGATCCTCAATTAGAGGTAATGGGTACTGCATCCGATCCTTACTTTGCAGCCAAAAAAATTGCCAACGAGGTGCCAGATGTTATAACACTTGATGTTGAAATGCCGAGAATGGACGGGCTCACCTTTCTTAAAAAAATTATGACCCAACACCCAATTCCTGTAGTAATTATTTCGAGTTTAACGGAAAAGGGGACAGAAACAGGAATGAAGGCTTTGGAACTTGGAGCTGTTGATATTATCACAAAACCACAGGTAAATACAAAGGTTTTTTTTGAGGAGTCAAGCATTCGCATTTGCGATGCAATTAAAGCTGCGGCTCATGCTCGAATTTCTCGTAAAAAATACACCCCCCACAATCCTCCAGTTGTTGAGCCTAAATACAGTGCCGATGCAGTGTTGCCCCCAATAGTATCAAACCAAAGCATGCTAAGAACAACCGAATATGTTATTGTGGTTGGTGCTTCAACAGGAGGAACCGAGGCATTGACAACTTTTTTAAAAGCAATGCCTTTAGATTCGCCAGGTATTGTTATTGTACAGCATATGCCCGAGAAGTTTACAACCTCATTTGCTGCTCGCCTAAACGATCTTTGTAGCATTACCGTTAAAGAGGCTGAAAATGGTGACAGCGTTATTCGGGGCAGAGCGCTAATTGCTCCAGGAAACTACCACATGCTTCTAAAACGGAGTGGTGCCCGATACTATGTTGAGGTAAAGGAGGGGCCGTTGGTTAATAGGCATCGCCCTTCGGTTGATGTGCTCTTTCGGAGTACTGCTCGATATGCAGGGGCTAATGCGGTTGGAGTTATCATGACAGGGATGGGCGATGATGGGGCAAAGGGTATGCTAGAAATGAAGCAGGCAGGAGCAAAAACTGTGGCGCAGGACGAAAAATCTTGCGTGGTTTTTGGCATGCCCAAAGAGGCAATAAAACTCGGTGCTGTTGACAAGGTACTCCCGCTCGATTCGATATCAGAGTATGTAATTAAAGCCCGATAACCCATTTAAGCACTCATAGCTAAGTTATGTAATCTTTAAGAGAAATTAATTCAAGGAAGAAGACGCTAATGATTAAAATCTTTTTCCCAGTGCTAAGGGTTGCACAATTTATCTCTAGATCGGCTTTAGAAGGAATAAACTCATTAAGTATTGCCGATACCAACAATTAAGGCAAGTTCATTTGATTGGAATGGGTTCTAATTAAATTCACTTCAAAGCATATTCAATCCATCGGGTTGTTTTTTATTACGCATTTTTAGTCTTTGTATGAAATTATATCTATTTTTAGTCAAATTTTACTGACTATGCAGCAAAACTACTCTAGATGGTTTGTAACTCGTTATACCTTAATGGCTTTTGCATTAGGGGTTGCCTTTTTAGCATTAGGGCTTTTTATACAATCATTGATAAATAACTTATCATTTTCTGCAGCAAGCATTGGCCAAATCCATCGGCAGATTCCCATGTTTTATCTTATTGATACGCTCCCGTTAATTTTAGGGGTGGCGACCTATTTTATCAGCAGAAAATACTCTGTAACGCTAAACGAAAGTTTTAGTTCCAGTGAACTAGAGTTGTCACGACAGCGTAGGCTCTACAGGTTTGTGCAAAAACTAAAAGAGGGAGATATAGATGCTGAATACATTCCCGAAGAAACTGATGTTCTAGGGAAAGCAATAGTTAATCTTCGGGAAACACTTAAAGAAACAAAGCAGGAGGAGGTTTTACGCAGAAAGGATGATGAGCAACGAAACTGGTCTGCCGAGGGGTTAGCCAAGTTTGGCGAAATACTCCGAACCCAAAAGGATGATATAGAGGAACTATCATACTTAATTATTAGCAATTTGATTAAGTATATCAACGCAAACCAAGGAGGCTTTTATCTTTTAGACGATACTGATGCGGGCGATAAGTTTTTCAGCCTTACTGCCTGCTATGCCTATGAGCGCAGAAAATATGCAGATAGAAGAATAGATTGGGGCGAAGGATTAGTAGGCGCATGTGCCCTAGAAAAGCAGACTACACATTTAACCAAAGTACCCGATTCTTACCTAAAAATAACCTCAGGATTAGGAAGTACAAATCCTAAAAATATTTTGCTGGTTCCTTTAAAAGTGAACGATGAAGTTCACGGTGTTGTTGAAATTGCCTCGTTTCATCAACTCGAAAAGCATGTTGTGGAGTTTGTTGAGAAAGTAGCAGAGAGCATAGCGTCTACCATATCTAGCGCGAAAATAAACATTCGTACCGCAAAATTATTGAGAGAATCGCAGGAGCAAGCAGAAATTCTTCAGATGCAAGAAGAGCAGATGCGGCAGAGCATGGAGGAGTTTCAGGCAAGCCAGGAAGAGGCAACACGACAATCCCAAAACTTTATTAGTTTCACCAACTCTGTGAATCATACGCTTATAAGGGCGGAATATGATGTTAACGGAGTTTTGCTATATGCAAACACCAAATTTCTGAATAAACTTGAATATATCTCAAATTCAGAGGTTGAAGGTAAGCATATTTCAATGTTTGTGAATAAAAAGGATAGGGAGTGGTTCGATGAGATTTGGGAGACTCTTTCAAAAGGTGGCCAACACTTTGAGGGAGATATGAAACTTGTAACCAAGAGCGGTAAAGATCTTTGGACAATTGCTACCTACACCTGTGTTAGAAATGCAGGTGGTGGGGTTGAAAAGATTCTATTTCTTGCCATAGATACAACTGAAAAAAAGAGCCAGAGTTTGGATTTTGAAGGGCAAATTGAGGCGCTTAATCGATCAAGCATTAAGGTTGAGTATACTCCCACAGGCGATGTGATTGATGCTAACGATAAATTCCAGCAAGCGTTTGGCTTTTCTCAGATAGAGGTAAAATCCAAAACCGTATTTGACTTCTTTCATGCAAACGACAGAAAGTTGATTGACGCCGTTTGGGATGATGTTTCTCATGGTATTCCATTTGAAGGGCATCTTAAGATGATAGTAAGATCTGGTGAAGAGCGCTGGTTCAGGGGAACGTACACTGCAGTTAATGATATGTATGGTGAGGTAGCGAAGATTGTATTCATTGGGCATGATATTACCCGTGAAAAAATTATGGAGATTGAAACCCAGGAACAAACAGAGCAGCTTCGTCGTCAGGAAGAGATGCTTCGTCAGAATGAGGTTGAGCTTAGTAGAAAGTTGCGAGAAGCAAAAGAGGATATAAAGACACAGTTTAAGGAGATAGAGCGAGAGAAAATTAGGACAGAGATGACTCTCGAAGGATTCCTCGATGCCATTATCACCACTGATCATGATGGAATTGTAAAGTTCTACAATCATGCTGCTGAGGAATTATTTGGTATGAGTAAGGAGGAGATTCTTGGAGAGAGTATTAGGGTACTTTTTTCACCCGATGCAACGGATATGGATGAGTTTCTTGCTTCGTATCTCGACCCTGAAAAACCAGCCATAATAGGTGAGCGACGAGAGATTTCATTTACCAAAAAAGATGGTAAAGAGATAAACGTACTTATGCTACTTACTGAGGCTAAGGTTGGTCGTGAGCATACGATTACGGCTTTTGTGCAAAATATTTCTGTCGATCTATTTTAAATCAATATTGTTTAGTTAAGGCTGTTGGCTTCTACTTCGCTCAGCCTGTCCGGTCACCCTGAGCATAGACTAAGGGGACGGCTATAATTGAATGGAAGGCTACATCTTGTTATCTAAACGATATTATATTTTAAATAGGTTGTATCTTTCTTGTAATTCTAGGCTTGGAAAGCAACTGATGTTTTGTGTGTTTTTCTTTATGCCCTAAATGGTTACTTTTGTGAGAGTAATAATGGCTGTTAAATCTAGTAAATGTTATTATTTTTAGTGTATGGATAATTTTGTTGTGTCGGCTCGCAAGTATCGCCCAAGCAGTTTTGGAAATGTTGTAGGACAAGATTCGTTAATTACTACCCTTAAAAATGCAATTCAGCGTAAGCAGTTAGCTCAGGCATACCTGTTTTGTGGTCCTCGTGGTGTTGGGAAAACAACCTGTGCCCGAATTTTTGCCAAAACTATAAATTGCCTAAACCCAACTCCCGAAATGGAGGCCTGTAACGAGTGCGAAAGTTGTAAGGCACTTATTCAACAACGATCGTTTAATATACATGAACTCGATGCAGCATCGAACAATACCATCGATGGGATAAGGAGTCTTATTGAGCAGGTACGCATTCCACCACAGATTGGGAAATATAGCGTTTACATTATCGATGAGGTTCATATGCTTAGTTCACAGGCTTTTAATGCATTTTTGAAAACACTTGAAGAACCTCCGGCACATGCCATTTTTATTCTGGCTACAACTGAAAAGCAAAAGATTATTCCCACCATACTCTCTCGTTGTCAGATTTATGATTTTAATAGAATAAAGGTTGAGGATACTGTAAAATACCTGGAGTTTATAGCAAAGGAAGAGAAAGTATCCTACGAAGTTGAGGCTTTGAATATAATTGCTCAAAAGGCAGATGGAGCTATGCGCGATGCATTGTCAATTTTCGATCAGGTGGTAAGCTATAGCGAGGATAATATTACCTACCAAAAGGTAATTGAAAATCTAAATGTTCTCGATTATCAATACTATTTTACGCTAACAGAAAACTTTTTGCAGGCTGATTATGCCAATACGCTTAAAGTTTACGATGAACTTTTATCAAAAGGATTTGATCCGCAGCAGTTTATATCTGGGTTAAGTGATCATTTTCGGAACCTGCTCGTTTGTAAAGACCCTCAAACATCCCAAATTCTTGAGGTTGGCTCAGCAATAGCTGAGCGATATATGCAGTTTGCGGTTGATAGTTCACCCGAGTTTCTGATTAAAGCACTCGACGTTATTAATCAAACTGATATTACTTTTCGGCAAAGCAGCAACCAGCGCTTACATGTAGAGTTAATGCTCATCAGATTAAGCGGTCTTAATCAAAAAAAAAAAGTAGCATCTACGAATGGTTAGATGATTCAGTTCTAGAACTAACGGTTTTAAAACGGAAAAGGGAGGTCGACCAGCAAACTACAGAGAGCCGTGTACAGGAATCGCCTCCTCCTTCTTTGAAAAAGGTACCTTCCATTCCCAAGCAAGCGCCTAAAAGCATCTCTATTAAAGATGCGCTTGCAGGCAAGTCAGTAGCTAATCAGCCCAAATCAGAGAGCGACGACCCCTATGAAGATGATGCAGCTAATGACAATAGCCTTGATGAAGATAGTGATGAGAATCAAAGTACCTTTGGGCAGGATGAACTCGAGGAAACTTGGCAAAAGTACATTAAAACCTATTTAAACGATAGGCCTAGGTATAGCAGTCTTATGGAAAACTACCTTCCTACCCTAAAGCCAGACTTTATTATTGGGGTCGAAGTGGAATCATCGTTACAGGTGGAGATGCTCAATGAGCTAAAACTTGAAATTACACAGTTCTTGCACTCAGAGTTAGGGAATAGAGCTATTACTCTTGATTTTAAAGAGGTAGCCACCGATACTGCTAACGGGAAACTTTATACAGTGGAGGATAAGCTCAAATATCTAAGCCAATTAAACCCAAGCATAATTAAGCTTAAACAGCAACTAAATCTCGATTTTGACTAGATTTTAATCAATATTAAAACTAATGCTATTTTTTTTTGTTAGGCATGTAATATAATTATTAACCATTAAAACAATAAAAGATGTTAAACCCAAGAGTACAAAATGCTATTAACGAGCAGATTAATGCCGAAATTTGGTCGGCTTACATGTATCTATCAATGTCGTCTTATTTTGCATCAGAGGGGCTAAATGGATTTGCCAACTGGATGCGTGTACAGTGGCAAGAGGAGTTAAGCCATGCTCTTAAGTTTTTCGATTACCTTGTGGAACGTGGGGTGCAGCCCATACTTACGCCAATAGATAAGGTGCCCGATAAATGGAACAGCACGCTTGAGGCTATGAAGGAAACCCTAAAGCATGAGCAGCATGTTACTGCGTTGATTAACAATATTATGGATATCTCTATTGAGGAAAAGGATCACGCAACCAAAAGTATGCTTCAGTGGTTTATTGATGAGCAGGTAGAAGAGGAGGCCAGTGCACAGGAAATTATTGATAGTCTTAACCTCATAGGCGATAAGGGACACGGTATCTTTATGCTCGACAAGGAACTTAAAAGCCGCGAGTTTGTTGACGAAACATTAGAAGCCTAAACCTTGCTTGAGTTTGTTAATAAATATGGGCTGGCCGCTTGGCTGGCCCTTTTTATTCAGATTATTGTACCTTTTCAAACTTAAAGGGAATAGTTGACTTAAGCAGAATATCGTCGCCAATGGTTTTAATTTCATTGTTGGAATATTTCCAAACCAGTTCAACTTCATTATCCTTAACTAGTTCAAGTCTACTTACAATAGCCTTAATATAACACTGATTTAGCTTATCAATTCGACTTAGGTAGATATCAACTTTAATTTTAACAGCAAGTAACGAAAATCGGACGGTGTCGAGCCATAGGATAATTGGATAGTAATACTCCCAAGGTTTTCCGTTAGTTGATGTCCCCTCAATTTTCATCTCCCCCGACTGATTGAGACAAACTAATGGTGAGTTGCTTGTTCTTTCTGCAATGAATTTTGATGCCATAGGCTTTTCCTTAATGTTAAAAGGATAATTGAAAAAGCCTGCAAACTCTTCACCCTTTTCCATTATTTCCTCATCCTCTGGATGGTAAAACCAGTTAACTTCAATTTGCTTTTTGTTGTTATGATGTTTGTCTAGTAATTGGAAAATATCAAAAAACGCTTTCGATGATCTATTCCCAAAGTAAAGCATCTCAAAGTTAACTGTAAGTGTGCTATTCTGGCTTGTTAAATAATCGTCAATCCAACTCATAAGTGGGAGGTAAAAATTGGATGAGTTTTCGGGAATTGAAATACCCGATATGTATACCAACCCCTTGCTTGCATCAGTGAATATGAAGGGATAGTTTACTTTGGGACCGATTATTAAATCAGTCATTTTATGTGTTTGTTTGTGTACAAAGTTTTTAGTGATGAGCTGATAATAACAAATTTACCAAAAAATAACTGATGATTGTTTAACATTTGTTAAAAGATATTACACTTAACGTAAAAGCAGAGCAATATTTGTAAATTTGCTGTATGGAAATAATTGCATGGATAGGCTTTTCGCAAGGGCTTTTTGCTGCCATAATAATGATGGCCAAAAAGAGGAGAACCATTTCCGATAAAATTTTAACCGCTTGGCTATCCCTATTGGCCATTGAGTTCTTTACCTGTGCTATTGACTACAGACTATTTGGTTATCCGCTGCTATCCAGTTCTTTCCTGCTTTTTAATCCAGCATTTTACCTTTATGTTCGTTCATTGGTTCAGCCCGAATTTAGGCTTAAGCCATTGCAGCTAATTCATCTGTTACCCTTCCTGTTTTTCGAGGTTTTTGCCTACATACTCCATGAGCCATATATGCTGTTTGGTTATCTTGAACTTGACCCTACCTATTGGTTCCGCTTGGTTTTTGCAATCGCTTCGTTAGTCTCGTGGGTGGCATATAATTTTACGGCTGCTCTTCTTATCTATAGGCATCGTTCTCGTCTTGTTGATGAGTTCTCTAATATAGAGAGCAATAAGAAAATTAGTTGGCTGTTTTTTGTGGTAATCTTCTATAATCTTTATTGTCTGCTTCTTTTAATTAGTGGTATTTTTAACGTTTTTATGCATATTGAGTTCCCTCTATCACCCGTTGTAAACTACACAGCGTTGCTGGTTTTGGTTTATGTTTTAGGGTTTTATGGGCTGAAGCAGGAGGTAATTTTCAGAAATCATGTTGATTTACCAAAAGATGATGAAAAGCACAGCACCCCAATGCACTCCATGCTCGCCGATGAGCAAACGGCTAAAATAAAAGACGATTTGGTTAACTATTTTGCTAAGACCAAACCTTATCTGAATCCTGATTTAAGTATGGACATGTTATCTCAGGCATTAGGATATCCAAAGCATCACATTACGGATGTGCTGAACAAGGAGATTGGTAAAAACTTTTTTCAGTTTGTAAACGAATACAGAATTGAAGCCGTTAAGAAAATGCTGGCGGCAGAGAAAAATTACTTCTCAATTGAGGCTATTGGTTACGAATGTGGGTTTAACAGTAAGTCATCATTCTTTACTATTTTTAAAAAAGCCACAGGTAAAACGCCTCTGCAATACAAAAACTCGAAATTATAGTCTGGTTAAACTTTTCTACTACTATGTGAACATTAACTATTTATGGGTTCAGATTTAAAAGTTGAACAAGTACTACTGGTTCAACTTTTATTGTTTGCACCGATATCAGCCTTTCTTAGCCTATTTTTGTGGTAGAGTAGAAATGAGTATTTGATTTCAGAATTCCATCCCCATTAAAATTTTCATTTCAATTCCACTTTATGTGGAAACTCTGTATTAATGATAGTTTACACTAAAGTGCGCCGATGGGTATTTGACAATTTTTTATACAACTATAATATAATTTTAAACACTATGAGAAACATTTATTTAACATTAATCCTTTTCATTCTCACTGGTCCTTTTCTTTTCGGACAGTCGCTGTTCGATAACTTAACCAGTGAAGCACCTGCCGACGATGCGAAAAAAACATCGTTTGAACTGAGTGGTTTTGCGCGAGGGGTAGTACATGGAGGAGCCAAGGATTTTGATTACTCCAACGCCTTTGGTGAATTTGCGCTAAAGGGACGTTTTGAGAAGCAGAAGGCATTCCTGTATGCCGATATGCGTGTGCGTGAGGGTATATTTTATAATAATAGGGAACTACAACTTCAGCTGAAAGAAGCGTATGCTGGTTATAGAGGTGATAAAATCGATCTGTTTTTAGGTAATCAAATAGTGACATGGGGGCGCACTGATGGGTTTAATCCTACCAATAACATTACTCCAAACGATTATTTCTTTCTTACCTATGAGCCCGACGACCAAAAGTTGCCAAACTTTATGCTTCGCACAAAGATTAAGCCAACAAATACCCTTGATATTGAGTTGATTGCAATCCCTTTTTATAAGCCTTCAGTTTATCGTTACGAACTTTTCGATATGGGGCAATTCGGATTTTTTGATTTGAGTGATGCCATCTATTTTGCTGAGGTTGATAGCCCGAAATTAAGGTTTGATAAAGGTTCGTTGGCTGCAAGGTTTAATCTTGAGACATCGTCGGTTAGTCTTGCTGCATCATATTTTATTGGTCATAATCCGTTTTATGGATTTACGCTCGACAATTTCACGTTAAGTCCATTAGCGGTAAATTTTATGCCCAAACCATACTTTATGCAAACCATTGGAGCCGATTTTGCCTTGCCTGTAAAATCGTGGATTATTCGCGGTGAAATGGCGCTAAATCTGACTAAAGATTACGAGGCTGCAATGAATATACCCAATCCCGATTTTTCATATGTTGTGGGTGTTGAGAAGAGTTTTTGGGATATAATGGCCATTTTTCAGTATGTTGGAAAGTACACCTTTAACTTTAAAGAACTTAAGAGCCCAATGCTTACCGGCTTTACGCCCGATGCCATACAGCAATATGCAACCGATATGGCTTTGTTTGAATCCACAAAATATAATCGTAAAATATTTAATCAGCAAGAGGAGACAAACCATATGCTGTTCCTGTCGCTCAACAGGTCGTTTTTTTATGAGCAATTGAACGTAGAACTCTCTGGGACATATAATATTACCACCGAAGAGCACTTGGTTAGGAGCAGGGTTAAGTGGAACCTAACCGATGCCGTTTCGGCAAATATAGGGTGCAATTTTATGCTTGGTCCCGACGAATCTATTTTTCATTTGGCCGGAAACGTAATGAACGGAGTTTTTCTTGGCCTCGAGGTAGGTTTTTAACCCGGCAACAGACAACAGCCAATTACAAATTACAAATAACATAATAAGATGAACACCAATAAATTCATAACCCGTTACCGTAAATGGATAATAATATTGCCGGTAATAGTTACCCTACTCATGCTTTTGCCCTTATCGAAAGCAAAGATAAATCCCGACCTAATGGATTATCTGCCCGATGGGATTGAGGCAAATATAAACAATGAAAGGCTTGAGGAGGTTTTCGGAAAGTTTGAGCCTATTCTCATAATCTTTAAATCGGATGATGTTCTATCCTCAAAAACACTCGATAGGGTTTACCAAATAAACAATGAGCTAAAGTATTCCGAGTTAGTTGATGATGTGATGTCTCTTTTCGAGACTAAGTACATTAGAGGCGATGAGGGTTCTATGCTAGTTGATCCAGCGGTTAGCTATATTCCCGAAACTGATGATGAGCGAGAGTTGCTTCGGCAGGAACTTAAAGCCAACCCTTTAGCTTATGAACTATTTGTTTCCGATGATTTTAAGTACACATCAATAATCCTCAATGCCAATGAGGGGGTATCCGACGAAGAAATTTTTGCTTTTATTGAAAACACGCTAAGTGAGTATCCTGGAAGTGAACCAGTTTACCTTAATGGTTTGCCATACCTACGGCATGAGGTTCAGGCAAAGGCCACACGTGATATAGCAATCCTTATGCCTCTTGGGCTTATTGTAATGCTAATCTTCTTATACTTCTCGTTCAAAGAACGTAGGGGAGTTTTACTGCCATTTATGGTGGTAATTATGTCAATTGTGCTGGCCATGGGACTTATGCCCATATTGGGATACGAATTAAGTCTGGTTGCCGTGCTTATACCCATTATGATGATTGCCATTGCCAACAACTATGGCGTTCATATTGTAGCGCGGTATCAGGAACTTAATGCAAAAAATCCTGATTGGACTATGGTGCAGATAGTTACCGAGTCGTTAAAACAACTATCTAAACCCATTTTGCTTACCGGAATAACAACCATTATTGGGGTTATGGGCTTAGTTGTCCATATCATGCTGCCCGCCAAACAAATGGGTATTGTAACCTCAGTGGCCATTGGGTTTGCACTAGCGTTAAGCCTACTTTTTATTCCGGCCATAATGATAAAAATGAAAAAGGGAAAACCGCTCAAGGTCTATACTACCGGCAAAAAGTCAATTATTGATACCATGCTAAAATGGTCGGCCAAGGTTGCAATTAATACTCCACGAAGGGTAATATATGTATTTGTGAGTTTTATGATTATTGTTGGGTTAGGCATCAGCCGATTAGAGGTTAGTGTTAATCTAGAGAAGATGATGCCCAAAAAGCACTCACTCCGGATGTCAACCGATATTGCTAATGCCAAATTTGGTGGTACTAAAAATATTAACGTGCTTTTTGAGGGCGAAATAATGGACCCAGAGGTTATGCAAGCCATGGATAGGTTTGAAACCCAGTTAGTAGAGGTTGATGGTGTTGGTAGCGTAACTTCGTTGGCAAAGGTTATACGAATTATTAGCCGTTCACTCAACGACTCAGATAGCGAGTTTTACGATAAAATTCCAGATTCGCGCCAGGCCATTGCACAGTACATCGAGTTTTATAGTATGAGCGGCGACCCCGAAGACTTTGAGAAACTAGTAGATTTTGATTACACAAAGGCCGTGCTAACTGTGCAATTTTCAGCAACCAATATTGATGCTTTGAATAGGATTGAGGCTAGTATTCGTGATTTGGTTGACGAAACACCTTCTGCCACATTGGTGGCTGGGCAATGTCTTGTAGAGAAGGAGATGGCCAATACCATTGTTAAAGGGCAAATTTACTCGCTTATATTTGCACTTGTGGCAATTGCAATTCTTCTTTGGATTATTTTCCGCGCTTTTTCGGCTGGGCTTATGGGCAGCATTCCGCTAATGGTTACGCTAATCTGTAATTTCGGGCTCATGGGATGGTTCGGCCTTCAGCTCGATATAGGCAATTCGTTGCTCTCATCAATAGCCATTGGTATTGGGGTTGATTATACAATTCACCTTTTTTGGCGATTAAAGTACGAGTTGAGTTTGGGGCGCAATTATGCCGAGGCAGTTCAGAACACGCTTGTAACAACTGGCAGAGGGATAGCTATAAACGCTTTTTCGGTTATCATTGGTTTTGCCGTGCTGTTTTTCTCGGGGATGATGATTCTAAAGACTTTTGCTTTCCTTATCATCTTCTCGCTTTTTTTATGCTTGCTGTGTGCATTAATCCTTGTACCTGCAATTACAGTACTTACCGAGCCCAAGTTTTTACAGAAAAATGGAAAGAACCTTAGTTTTATTAATGGGTAAACACATTATTTTAATAGAATACTAATATCATTATAATCAAAACATTATGAGAACAACACTAATTACATTAATCGCACTTTTAGCCTTTGCGTTTCAGGGAGTAGCTCAGGATGCCCGAGAAATTACCGATCAATCAACAAAGGCAATTGAGTTTGAGGCTATGGAGATGGCAACAAACCTTTACATTCACGATAACCGAGGCAATACTCGCGAAAGACAGGTTGCGGTTGCAACCCGAAAATTTGGTGATGTTACCAAAACGATGATGCGTTTCCTTTCTCCTGCCGATGTTCAGGGAACATCAATTTTGATTCACGACTACGAGAATAAGGGTGATGATATGTGGGTTTATCTACCCTCAATGCGCCGTACACGACGAATTGTAACCACCGAAAAGGGGAAAAGTTTTATGGGTTCCGAATTTTCTAATGCCGATATGAGCCGTCCCAATATCGACGATTTTACGTATAGCCTACTGGGCGAAGAGACTGTTAATGGTAAGGATTGCTGGAAGGTTGAGTCACTGGCAAAGTCGCGTGAGGTTGAAAGTGAGTATGGTTTTAAGAGAAGGGTGTCGTATATCGAGAAGAGTACTTATCTTATCCAAAAAAGCGAGCTATACGATAGGATGGATAAGTTGAATAAGATAATGACCCTAGGCGATTACCGCAAGCAAAGCAATGGCCGTTATTTCTCCTATCAAATGGAGATGAAAAATGTGCAGAATAATAGGCGCTCCGAGATGAAGGTAAATAACTTTCAGTTAGGCTCAAAGTTGAGCGAGGATAAGTTCTCAGTATCAAGTTTAGAAAATTAGTAGGGTAACAAGTATATTGCAGTACCTGATATAACTTTGATTAGCATAATTATGGCTTGGTAGTTACTTTACCAGGCCATAATTTTTAATTAGCGTTATATTGTATGCTCATTTTTCTTCATCTCCTAAAATTCTGCTAAATTTGTAAATTCGATTGTAAATAAAATATACTAAATCATATAAGCCATGAGTGCAATAGATAAAATTCTTTCTAAATTTTTTGGCGATAAAGGAAAACGAGATTTAAAAGAGTTGGTGCCTTATGCTGAAAAAATTGAAGCAGCCTATCCTCGTTTCGTATCGTTATCTCACGATGAGCTTAGAGCCGAATCCGATAAATTAAAGCAGGCGGTAAGGGGAACCATTGCCACAGAAATGGCTAAGGTTGATGAGATGAAGGTTAAGATGGAGTCCGACGAACTCGACTTTGATGAGAAAGAGGTTTTATCGAACGAAATTGATAAGCTTCGGAAGCAAATTGACGTGAAGGTGGAAGAGGTGCTCGAGGAGATATTACCCGATGCCTTTTCTGTTATTAAGGAAACCGCCCGAAGATTTAAGGACAACGAAACAATTGTTGTTACCGCCAATGATTTCGATAAAGACTTAAGTATAAAAAAGGATTTTGTAACTATCGAAGGTGATAAAGCTATCTACAAAAACCGTTGGGTTGCGGGTGGTACTGAGATTGTGTGGGACATGGTTCACTACGATGTGCAGTTAATTGGAGGCGTTGTTCTGCATCAGGGTAAAATTGCTGAGATGGCCACGGGTGAGGGGAAAACCCTTGTTGCAACACTTCCCGTATATCTAAATGCAATTGCTGGCCTGGGCGTTCACATAGTTACCGTTAACGATTACCTTGCACGTCGTGACTCCGAGTGGATGGG
>JAQUJY010000038.1 GCA_028680705.1 Bacteroidales bacterium | reverse complement strand
CAAGGCCGCGGCCCTGCTAGCTGCCAATGGTCAAGTACAATATGTTAGCGGAAACGCTGATCTTGCAGCGCCCCCACCTTCAAACACCCAGCTCATAGTTGCGGAGGGTGGCAGCATCACCCTGAAGCCCGGGTTCCACGCCGTGGCCGGCAGCTCCTTCTCGGCCAAGGCCGAGAGCGGCCTCACCTACCACTACCGCTACGACGGCCGCGGCCGGATGGTGGAGAAGAAGCTCCCCGGCGCCGCCCCCGTGTTCATGGTGTACGACCAGCGCGATAGGCTGGTGCTTACCCAGGACGGCAACCTGCGTACCAACCCCAACGGAACCGCACGTGAAGCTTGGCTATTCACCAAGTACGATGCGCTGAACCGCCCCGTGATGACCGGCGTGAAGACGCTCAGCAACCTAAGCCACGATACGCTATGCGCCCGATTCGGCCGCTACACCGGATCAATGTATGATTCCGTCACCTCCACCGGCAACATCGGGTACACCACCACCTCGTTCAGCGCCATAATGGGTACTATTAGCGCAACCGAGCTCCTCACCGTCACCTACTACGACAACTATGACCAGATCACGACCGCCAATGGCTTCAACAACATGGGCTTCTCAGCCGATACCATTATCGCCTTCGATAACGGCAACAGCTACTTCAACAAGGTGAAAGGGCAGGTGACCGGGGTCAAGCAGAAGGTGCTCGATGGCAACGAGTTCACCGCCAGCGGCAAGTGGCTATACACGGTGACCTACTACGACGACCGCTACCGCCCCATCCAGGTGCGCGGCACGCTGTTCGATGGCTTGGCCAATGATCACCACACCTCAAGCACCCGGTATAGCTTTACGGGGCTAGTTGAGAAGGTGAAGGAGAAACAGGTGTTCGACGGGATCTCCACCGAGCGGGTTATCACGAACACCTACGACCACGCCGGCCGCCTGCTCACCACCAAGCAGCAGATCACGGGCGATGCCAACGGGGAGGTGACCCTGGCCGAGCACCAGTACAACGAGCTGGGCCAGCTCAAGCAGAAGAACATGGCCGGCGGCAAGCAGCTGGTTGACTACAGGTACAACATCCGGGGGTGGCTCACCCAGATCAACGACCCCGAGAGCGTGGGCACAGACCTGTTTACGATGAAGCTCCTCTACAACGATGGCGTAACCATTGATGATTTTACAGCAAGCAGCCAGTTCAACGGCAATATTAGCGGAGTTATAGTTAAGCGTAGGGACAAGCAGGCAAACAATAATTACACCAAATACGCCTACGGCTACTCCTACGATGCCCTGAACCGCCTAACCGAATCGGACTACGGCGAGGGAGCAAGTAGTTACGGCACTAATGTAGGTAAGTACAAGGAGTACGGCTTAAAGTACGACCTGAATGGCAACATCCTTAATCTGAAAAGGAATACAGGATCTACCATGGTCGACAACCTAACCTACAGCTACCAGGGTAATAGGCTGTTAAGCGTAACGGATGCAGCCAGTAAAACAGTGGGCTTTAAGGATGTGGTAGGAACTGACTACGATTACGACCATAATGGAAACCTAACGAAAGATAACAACAAATCCATATCCTCCATATCGTATAATTTGCTAAATTTGCCCAACGTTCTTTACAAGGATGCCAACAACCACATCAAGTATATTTACAGCGCCACGGGGGCTAAGCTGGCCAAAGAGTCGAAGGTTACGGGCACTACCGACAAGCGGTTTTATGCCGGTGGGTTTGAGTACGATGAAGAAAAGTACCTAAGGCTGATCCACACGCCCGAGGGGCAGGTGGAGGTTGGAGATGCAGGAGCTAGCCGAACCTTTGCCTACACCTACTACCTAAAGGACCACCTGGGCAACACCCGCGTGATGTTCGATGGCAACGGAGCAGTAACACAGGTAGCCGATTACTTCCCCTTTGGCGGCAGGCACACCCCAGCCACCCTAGGCGGCAGCAACAAGTACCTGTACAACGGCAAGGAGGTGCAGGAAGAGCTGGGCTTGGACTGGTACGATTACGGAGCAAGAATGTATGATCCTAGTCTGGGGAGGTTTCATAAGCAAGACAGATTAGCCGAAAATTATTTTGGTTT
Source organism: Bacteroidales bacterium (assembly GCA_028680705.1). Classification (GTDB taxonomy): domain Bacteria; phylum Bacteroidota; class Bacteroidia; order Bacteroidales; family Tenuifilaceae; genus Perlabentimonas. The sequence goes on along the minus strand of JAQUJY010000038.1, from coordinate 24,351 downwards.
ATCTCCATATCAGTATACAGCCAATAATCCTATTAGATTTATTGATGTTAATGGAGACTATATTTATATCAATGATGAAGATGGCAACCGATACAAGTATGACCAAGGGCAACTTTATTCAAGGAATGATGATGGGGATTGGGTTGAATATACAGCTGAAGAGGGTAGTTTTGTTCATGGAGTTTATTCAGCTTTGAATGAGTTATCAGGAGGAGGCGATGCGGGAGAAGGTCTTGTAGATTTCTTTGGGAACGAAAAGAATAATGTGTTTGTTAAGCAAAATTCAGAAGGCAAGAATGTAAATCGAGGAGCTACTGTTTTAATGAATCCTGATATGAAAGGAAGTACAGTGCCAACAGAAGACGGAGCTAAAGAAAGTCCATTTTATGTAGCATTAGGGCATGAAATGGCTCATACACAAGATTATTATTTGAGAGGAACCGAGAAAGTGCAGTCTACATGGATGACTGTAAATGGGCAAAAAATAACGGAGTCTGAAAAATATGCTACACATGTAGAAAATCAGATACGTGGTGAAAACAGGTTATCACTCAGAACTCATTATGCGATTAATCCAGACGGAAGCGGCTATAATCATTCTCGTATAATTGATAGTAAGGGAGGTAGTTTGTTCTATCAACAAACAAGTACGTATGATATGACAGAGCGCTTAATATTAGGGGCAACTCCACCACCGATTAAGCGAGTTTTAAGTATCACTGTACCATTTACATATAAATAGTTTGTCATGAAAAACGGAATATTTGTGTCGTTTTTAATTAGCTGGCTATTGCTTGGTTGTAGTAGTTCGTTAAATTTAGTCGACCTTAATAATGAGTTTATTAAAGAAGAAAAGCCTTTGTCTGATTGGGATAAAGATTTGCTGAAAATAAGAACTGAAGCTTTTGAAAAACTAAATGTGAACTTTGATAGTGCTAATGCAGTATATTTAATTGAAAAATATGACGTGGAGAGCATTTACTATTACGGCCTATTGTATTTAGGTGAAAACCAGTATTATCATTTTTACCGAGAAGGTTTTGGTAAGGAGGTAGGTATCCTAAACAAAGGCTTAACTAATACAGAAAAGTTTATTATCGAAAAACTTAGAAAAAACGAATACGATAGTATAAAAGAAAAAAGTATAAAAACAGATGTGATGTCTCCTAGTTCGTTATATGTTACAGTTGTGCAAAATAAAGCAAAGAAACGTATAAAGTTTTTTAGGCTTCAAGAGTTTTATATTGATTAAATAAAAGCCCTGGCAATGCCGGGGCTTTCAGTTTATAAAGCAGCAATATTTTTATTAAAGAAGTCTTTAAACTTGGCTTTTGTAAGCATGGTGTTAATGATTTTCATTACCGTTTGTTTGTCCTCGTCGTCGAGTTGTTGCATAAGCTTAAATTGCTCCATCTCCGTTTTGTCTTCTAACGAAACTTCTCTGGGCAGTTCTCCTTCAAAGTTCAGAATCTGGTCAACAGTCAAATCAAAAAGAGCAGCCAGTTGCTGCAGCTCCTTAACCGATGGTTCACGGTTGCCGTTTTCCAATTTATTATAGTTGGTAGTTCCAATATTAAGTTCTGCAGCTACTTGTTTTTGAAGCATTCCTTTTTGCTCCCGAATCTGTTTTATAGTCTTTCCTAAACTCATGACGAAAGAAATTTAGTTACCCCACAAAAGTAGCGATAAAGTGAATTTAAAGCAATATATTGCGAATTAGTTAAATTTATAGTTGCGATATAGTGAATTTATATTTAGTTTTGTGATTGAAAAAATCGCAATAAATTTTTTTCACTATGGAAATAGCAGATATTAAGGCACGTTTAAACATCCAAAAAGTTCTACAAGATTACGGCTTAAATCCTGACCGGAACAACATGTTAAATTGTCCTTTCCATGCCGATGATACGGCAAGCATGAAAGTTTATCCAAACACAAATACATTTAACTGCTTCGGTTGTGGCAAGAATGGCGATGTAATAGAGTTTATCCAACTAAAAGAAAACTGCAACAAACACACAGCTTTGGTAAGAGCTTCGGAACTGGCAGGAGAAGTAAAGCCAATAAACGGAAAAGCAATACTAAAAAAGAACCAACCCAAACACCTGTCCATCGTAACAAATGTGAAGGCGGAGAACCACACCGAAATATTAACCAAGATATTTAACTACTTCCAGAACGGCTTAAACAGCAGCGTAGCCAAGAAACCCAAAGAATACTTACAGGGCAGAAACCTAAACCATGAATTATTAGAAGTCGGTTACAACTCCGGGCAGTTCCACCACAGGGGCAAACTAAACGAGAAAGATTTACAAGCCTGCATCAATGCAGGGCTTTTAATCCCATACAGCGGAAGTATACCAAAAGCTAAAGGCAGCACTTACACACCTTTTGCAAAGGACTGTGTAATCTTCCCACTAAAAAACAAAACCGAAAATATCACAGGCATTTACGGCAGGTCAATAACAAACAACGATAACTCAAAACATTACTATTTAAAAAACAGAACCGGACTTTATCCAGGATATCCAAACCCAAACACAACCAGATTAATCTTAACCGAAGCAATCATAGATACAGCAACACTTTTACAAGTTCCTGAAATAGCAAACAGTTATGAAATAATAAGTTGCTTCGGTACAAATGGATTAACAGCCGAACACAAACAAGCAATTAAGGAACTGCAAAAGCTTGAAGAAATCATATTCTTTTTTGATGGAGACAAAGCAGGAAACGAAGCAATACAAAAGTATTTTAAGGAACTAAGCAAATTACTGCCAAACGTAAAGTTAACAGCGGTAGAAACGCCCGAAAACGAGGACATAAATAGTTTATCAATCGCTTACGATACTGAAATATTTACCCACTTACTGGAAAACCGAAAAGACCTTTTTCTTTTACCTGAAGAAACTGAGTCGAGAGGCTCGACACCCAATAAAGAAGAAAGCGAACCACTACCAGAGCAGCCGAGAACCCAAACGAAACTAAACACTAAAAACCCGGAATTTATAACCTTCACAACAAACGAGCTTCAAATAATAATCTTAGGCGGTATCAACCTGCAGCAGCTTGACCGATTAAGAATAACCGTAAAAATCAGTAGAACCGATACAAACGACCCGTTGCACTCCATCCGCGAGTACCAGGATCTGCTGGGCCGCGTGGTGCTGAAGCGCACCTTTGTGATGGAGGGAACACAGGCACAGCCCGTGGAGACCTACTACGCCTACGACGACCTGAACCGCCTGCGCGGGGTGATCCCGCCCAAGGCCGCGGCGCAGCTAGCTGCCAATGGTCAAATACAATATGTTAGCGGACATGTTAATCTTGCAGCGCCCCCACCTTCAAACACCCAGCTCATAGTTGCAGAGGGTGGCAACATCACCCTGAAGCCCGGGTTCCACGCCGTGGCCGGCAGCTCCTTCTCGGCAAAACCCGAGAGCGGCTTAACCTACCACTACCGATACGACGGCCGCGGCCGGATGGTGGAGAAGAAGCTCCCCGGCGCCGCCCCCGTGTACATGGTATATGACCAGCGCGATAGGCTGGTGGCCACACAAGATGGGAACCTTAGAGCGGCAAACAAGTGGTTAATTACCCGTTACGATGCGCTGAACCGCCCTGTAGCAACAGCCGAATACACACCAAGCAACGGAAGCCATACCGCCATGCAAACCCTAGCCGGCAACTTTGCAGGCGATAATCTTTTTGAGGTACGGGATAACACCAAGCTCCACGGGTACACCAAGCGCACCTTCCCCGGCAGCAACCTGGTGAACGACAATGATTACCTCACGGTGACGTACTACGATGACTACAACTATCCGGGTAAGTTTAGTTTTGCGGCAGGGGCGGATAACATCTCCGGCGAAACCAGTTCCACCAAAGTGAAAGGGCAAGTTACCGGCACCAAGGAGCGAGTTTTGGAAACCTCGGTGTGGCTCACCACCACCCACTACTACGACCAGCGCTACCGCGTTATACAAATGCGAAGGCAGCTCTACGATGGCGCCAGCGGGGGGCACGAGATCACCTCGAACCAGTACAGCTTCGTGGGCAACGTGCTACAAACCCGGCAGAAGCAGACCTTCGGCAGCGCCACCACCACCGTAACCCAGCGCTTTGCCTACGACCACGCCGGCCGCCTGCTCACCACCAAGCAGCAGATCACGGGCGATGCCAACGGGGAGGTGACCCTGACCGAGCACCAGTACAACGAGCTGGGCCAGCTCAAGCAGAAGAACATGGCCGGCGGCAAGCAGCTGGTTGACTACAGGTACAACATCCGGGGGTGGCTCACCCAGATCAACGACCCTGAAAGCCTAGGTGCTGACCTGTTCGCCATGCGCCTGAACTACCAGAAAGAGGAGGCAGGTGTGACTAGCAGCTCGCAGGTTCAGTACAACGGCAACATCTCGTCAGCAGTTTGGGATACCAAGCATAGCGACAAGGTGCGCAGCGCCTACGCGTACAGCTACGATGCGCTGAACCGACTTACAAAATCTGACTACAGGACGACAGTAAACACCGCGCTGGCTGATAACGAGGCCTACGAGGAGCGAGGCATTACCTACGACCTGAATGGTAACATCGAGGGACTAGTCCGCACAAATAACAGCGGTACAGTAACCAACGACTTCACATACAGCTATAGCGGCAACCAGCTGAAAAACCTTAACTCCGGATCGGCATACGTTTACGATAGCAATGGCAATATGATCACCGATGGGCACAGGGGCTTTGGCGTTGAGTATAACCTGTTAAATTTGCCAAAAAAGGTTAGCAAGGGAACCGATAATCTTTCGTATATTTACAGCGCAGGTGGGGCAAAGCTGGCCAAGTTTAAAAACGGGGCAGCGGTGAACTACTACACAGGTTCTTTGGTGTATAAGCTAGAAAGTGGAGCCAAGAAGCTGGATTACATCATCCACCCCGAGGGGATGGTATTGCAGACAGAAACAGGGCTAGCGTACCAGTACCACCTCAAGGATCACCTGGGCAACACCCGCGTGGTATTTGGTGCCAACGGCGCAATGCTGCAGCAGACCGACTACTACGCCTTTGGGATGAGCCACCTGCCCCTGGCGGCAAGCAACAGTACCAAGTACCTGTACAACGGCAAGGAGCTGCAGGATGACCTGATTGGAGGCATTAAGTTGGACTGGTACGATTACGGGGCACGCTTCTACGACCCAACACTGGGGAGGTGGCACAGCGTGGATCCGTTGGCAGAAGAATATTATTCACAATCTCCATTTCATTTTTCGGGAAACAATCCCATTTATTATGTTGATGATAATGGAATGAATTATGATGGCTACACTATCGACGACAAAGGTAATATAAATAGAGTTAATGATACTGGAGGAGATGAATACGATGTACTTTATACAGAAAATGATTATAATGCTGCAAGACAAGAAACAAAAGAGAATGGTAGCTTGAAAAATGAATATGGCAATCCAGAACCTGCTAATAGTGTAACTGTATCAAGCGGAACTTTCGATACTTCCAATAAGGTTACAATAGAAAGTAGTAATGGGACTGCCAAAGGTTTAAAAGTTGATAACCAAACTGATGCACAAGCAATCTTTAAATTTTGTGCTGATAATTTCTCAGTAGAATATGGCATTGTAACTGGAGATAATGGGAATACACAGTCCATAATTCATACTTCAGGAAGTTTTGAATATTCTCTAACAGGAGATGTTGCAAAGAATATGATGGATAATGGATTTTTTATATTAGAAACAAACCATAGTCATCCCGGTAATACTGTAGGAGGGCGGACTCCATCAGGATTTTATTCAGATGGGACATCTATTAAACCATTAAGACGTGATGCTAAAAGTGCTACCTGGATAGACCAAAAGAATGGATCGCCCGCAATGCATCTAATGTATCATCCTCAATCCGGAAAAACTTATCAATATAATAGCAAAAGATATGTGGAAAAAAAGTAAACTAATACTAATAATTCTTTTTGTGTCAGGGTGCTCGTATTTCAAAAATGAAACATGCTCTACAATATTTAAACCTTACGTTCAACAATATCTTGATATTTATATTGAGAAAAATGAAAGAATTAATCCAGAAACCCATTTAATCGAAATAGACATTAGAGTGTTAAATGATGATGAATATATTGTAGGAATAGGGAGTAATATGTACGAGAATATTTATTTTTATGATGATTATAATGACACTATTTATTCATGCAATTATAAAGGGTTTAAGATATTGGTATTTGATAGCAATAATATGATAATTGAGAAGCATAAAGACAAAAATGTATTTGTTCCGCCTTCATCAAAAGACCATATTCCAATTTCATACAATGGAATATTTTGGGAATTGAGGATTAAAGAACAAGGATTAATTGATTTTTCATATCAATTTTGTGAACCAAATACTGAAGTTTTTGCCCGATTAAAATCAATACCAATTACAGTTAATACTGAAACTAAAGAAGACGATTAAAAAGATGCTGTATTTGGGCTGTACTGGTATGATTACGGGGCGCGGTTCTACGACCCGCAGATCGTTCGTTTTCATACGCTTGATCCCAAAGCCGAAAAGTACTTCCCCATTTCGTTATACGCTTACGTGGCAAACAACCCTGTGAGATACATTGACCCTGATGGAAGGGAGATAGTAGATGCCAATGGGAATGTTATTTACACGCAACAGGGTGGATGGGCGAAAAACGCACCTACTGATGCTGTTCGAATAGGAAATTCAATGATGACAACAAGAACAGGTACGAACCAATGGAATAAAATGGTAGACGCAAAGTATCCAATACAATTAAGCATTAGTTCTCGAAATAGAGGGGGAAAGTTAGGTGAAGCAGCTGTTCAAACTCGTAACCATGTTAATAGTGCAACAAATAAAATTGAAAAAGTAGAAGTAGTATCTGTAAAGATTACAATCTTTGAAGGCTCGATAAAAAATATTTTAAATCCCAACGTTAAAGGTAGTAATCCTGAATCGCAAAATCTTATTGATACATATAGAACAGCAACCCAAACGGTTGACCAAGCAATCGGAGCAGTTGCAGTACATGAGTCAGTGCATGGTACAAGTATGGATAATATTACTCAAGATGTTGAAAACACATTAACAGGCACTAATCATGATGTTGAAGCAGAACCAAGAGCATTGGAATACAAGGTTTTGAACGAAACCTTTAACCAGAATCTAAAGCCTATCACTCCAATTAGTATAGATAAAATTGAAAAAAAATGATGAAACATGAAGACAATCAAATGTATATTATTTATTTTAATAATGGCAAATAATTTATGTTTTAGCCAAATTAGTGCATCTCAAAGGAATTTGCTTTTACGATTCCTAAAAGAGAAGGAGGAAAGAGATGAAGATATTGAGCAGTTAACTAAGTATTTCTACTACACTGATGTAAATCAGTTTGATACTATAAAACAAACAGGAGTTTTTTCATTTGGTCTGACGATTTCTCACACCAGAACTTATCTTTTTACAAAGTTAGGGGATGACATCAATATTATTAGTGATGAGTTGCTTGAGGATAAAATAATTGCAGTTTGTAGTTTTCTGTTAGAAAACAAAATGATTATCACATTAGACGAAAGGAGGAAGTACTTAAAAAGGGTAATAGAAATTGAGGAACGAAATGTTAAGTCTTCCTATTTAGATTTGAGTTATTAGAATTATACCCACCGCTACCGCACTATCGTGTGGTAACGAAGCAAAGAGGAAAAGCGAAACCCGCCTGTTTTGGGCGGGTTTTGTTGTGTTTTGCAGTGTTTCAGCTGTCGGTGTTAAGGGTTGAGTAACACTGTTGGCTCAGAGTATTTCCGTATTATATCGAATGGTTTTAAGGGTTTAAATCCATACCCTCCATTACGTATAATTTGCTAAATTTGCCTAACGTTCTTTACAAGGATGGCAGCAACCAGATCAAGTACATCTACAGCGCCACGGGGGCTAAGCTGGCCAAAGAGTCGAAGGTTACGGGCACTACCGACAAGCGGTTTTATGCCGGTGGGTTTGAGTACGATGAAGAAAAGTACCTAAGGCTGATCCACACGCCCGAGGGGCAGGTGGAGGTTGGAGATGCAGGAGCTAGCCGAACCTTTGCCTACACCTACTACCTAAAGGACCACCTGGGCAACACCCGCGTAACCTTTACCCCCGTTGGAGCCAATGGCACCGTGAAGCAGGCTACTGACTACTACCCCTTCGGGATGACTGCAAGCCAGTACAACAACAGCTCCAGCAACAGGTACCTCTACAACGGTAAGGAGCAGCAGGATAAGGCCTTCGCCGGCGGGGTGAGGTTCGACTGGTACGATTACGGCGCCAGGATGTATGACCCGGCAATAGGGAGGTTTCATACGGTTGACCCGTTGGCAGAAAAGAAACCTTGGCTTTCTCCATATCATTTTTGCAGTAACAATCCACTTAATAGACTTGACCCAGACGGCAGAGATGATTTTGAACTTAATAATAAAGGGCAAATTGTAAATCGTATCGAAAATAAAAAAGCTGACAATATTTATATTCTTAATAATGACGGAAAGCGTATAGATGGTCAAACAATAAATTTTGAATACGGTACTATTACTGCTGTTAGGAATCCGACGGTTAAAGTAAAAGGTAAAGATGGTAACGTAACTGATAAGCCTTTAACCTTATTTGAAGTAAAAGGAAATGACAATGCTACTAAGATGTTTGAATTCTTGGCAAATCCATCAAGTACAGGAGTGGAGTGGACACATGCAAAAATTGGTGCTGAGAAGTCTGAGCAAAATGTAATTGGAAGCTCACATGACAAATCATCGACACCAGTTGGTCACTACTTAAGAAGAACGAACTATATAAAGGAAGTAACACATAATCATCCTAGCGGTAATTATCTTCCTTCAGATGGAGATAAGAGCGGGGCAAAACTTTATAAGCAGCAGAATAGTAATGCGTTGCTCAATATTTATACTTACCCTAATCGGTATAGTGGATATGATGAAAAAGGCACTCTTGATTTTAGTGATTTTGAAAATATGCCAACTATTGAAATAATTGGGACAAAAAAGAATTAAGTATGAAAAGATATATTAAATGTTTTTTGCTTGCTTGTTTAAGTATGTTTAGTTTATTATCTAAATCACAAAATTTTAATACGAGCGATTCATTACCTGTATTAAAAATTGCGAATGAACAACTCTTAGTTATACTCGATAGCCTTATAGAGTATGATAAAAGATGTGATTTCTATGATTCAAATTTAGTTTATATTGTGCATATTCAGCCAACGGAATATACTACTTTAATCCAATTTACATCAAGCCATAAATTGATAAAAATGGGTAATGAGACAGGTTGTCTTGCTAAAAAAGGACATGTTATTGTTGTAAGGGGAATTTATGATGATACCCTTTTTGAAAAGACCAGATGTAAGAAAATATTCAATTATTATCAGCCTTCTGATGGAATTGATTCAAACGGAACGGTTATAATTGATATTTATGAAGATGATTCTTATACCCAATGGGATTACAAATACAATAAAGGTAGCTTTACTAAAATATAATTAAAAAGCTTGACAAGCTTGGGTTTTGTTAATGCACATCATGAAGGACGTTCGAAAGGGCGTCCTTTAGTTTTTTCTTACCGATAAAGGCATCCAGCATTGTATAAATAGTTTTGCGCTCTTCATCGTTCAGGGCTTCCATAAGCCGTAGTTTTTCCATTAACGATTTATCTACTGAGTTTACATCGCTCATACTTTCGTCAGACTGTATAAGTTCTACAAGCGAAACCCCCAGAGCTTTAGCAATCTTCTCAAGAGTTGTTAATGACGGTTCTGTTTTACCGCTTTCAATCCGAGAATACATGGCCGCTCCCATATCAATGGCCATAATCACCTCTTTTTGTGTAAGGTTCTTCGCTTCTCTAACCCGCTTTATGTTATCGCCGATGTTCATGGTCTTGTGTTTTACTATCTAAGCAACAAATTTAAATATTAATGCTCTTTTGGGCAATATATTTAAAAATAGTTTAAAATGTATTTGATTAATTAGTCAACTGTATTTATTTTTGTACGATTGCTCTTTTAATCAAAAAATAGTTTGACTATTGAAATAAGCGAGATAAAACAACGGCTATCAATGGCAACTGTGTTGCAGTATTACAACCTGAAACCAGACAAACATAACCGTATCTGTTGCCCGTTCCACGAAGATAAGACCCCAAGCATGCAGGTTTATTACAAGACCCAAACGGCATACTGTTTTAGCTCCAATTGCAAGACCCACGGCAAAAGCCTTGATGTGATTGATTTTATCATGCACCGGGAGAACCAGGACAAACACAACGCAATTTTAAAAGCTGCAAGCATGATAAACGGCCATGAAGTTCCGGCAGCCACAGCCCAAACGCCAAGCCGTAGCGATATATTAACCAAGATGTTCACCTACTTTAAAAACGCCGTACACAACAGCCCCCCGGCAAAACAGTACATCGAAAGCCGCAAATTAGATTATGAAAAGCTCGAAATCGGTTACAACTCCGGCCAGTTCCACCACGGGCAGCGCAAAGATGAAACCTTAATCCGTCAATGTTTACAAGTCGGAATCTTACAAGATGCAGGATTAATCAGCAAAACAGGTGATAAAGCTTACAGGCCCTTTGGCAAATGGTGTATTGTGTTCCCATTAAAGAACAAAGCAAACCAAATCACAGGGCTATACTTCCGAAGCACATTAAACGATACCGATAAACGGCACTATTATTTAGCGGACCGCCAAGGGCTTTACCCCCCGCTCCCGCACGATTTTATCGTGTGGTAACGAAGCAAGGAAGAAAACGCGAAACCCGCCTGATTTTGGGCGGGTTTTGTTGTTTTAGCGAAACGCTTGCTTGGTCTTGTAGTTCTGGATTACGTTGTCAATCAGAAAGAACAGCTTGTTCTTGGTCTCCTCGTCCAGCTGCTCAATGTCATCGATGCGCCGTAGCACGTCCTTGTCGTACTGGGAGAGCGTACCCCGTTAAGCTGAGGCTATCCAATTGAAACGAAGTTGGGCGGCGGTTGCACCGCCGTCCGAGTATTCTTCTAGGCTTTGCCTGGGGTAAGTGATAAAAGCGAAACCCGCCTGTTTTTGGGGCGGTTTTTTTAATCCTGTCAGGTTTTGGAAACCTGACAGGATTTATACCCACGCTACCGCACAAATGGCTGCGCCGAGCTCGCCAATGATCGGCTCGGTTGCATCGTGTGGTAACGAGGCAAGGAAAAGGAAAGCCGAAATCCGCCAGGTTTTAAGTAGGTTTTGTAGCCTTTGACTTCACGTTGGAATGTCCGTCAAAAAGATAACAGACAGCCTGCCCCGGATAGCTTACCCTGCTAGTGCGCGAATCCATTCGCGTTCTATAGTTAAAAGTAATTAGAACTAAATAGAAAATCCCGGCAGCGATGTCGGGATTTTCTATTTTTACCCCGGATAGCTTACAGAACAAAATTGAAAAGTCCACTCGTTAAAATGAAACAAAGTAAGGATGCTATCGTAAAGTTCAGTACATTTGTACCATATTTGGTACGCATTTTAAAAAAGTACAACGATGAAGATAGTGACAAGCCGAGAATTTAGGGACAACCAAAAAAAGTATTTTGATATGGTTGACAACAAGGAACAGGTTATTGTAAAACGCTCAAAGCATAGAGCATACAAGATAGTTCCTGTTACTGATAATGATATGCTCATTGAAATCCCGGAAGAGTTCAGGTGCGACCCTTACGAGATCAGCCCAAGCGGCGATCTGTTCTGGGCAGACAAGAGAAATGTGGAGATAGTAAAGAGGGCGATCGAGAGCAAAGATCAGGTTGCAGATAAGCTAAGCTCTGCGGATGATATAAAAAAATTCCTGAATAATCTTTAGCATGTACACTCTCCACATTACTGTCCAGGCAAAAAAGGACATTGCGCTTTTAAAGAAGAATGCAGGTAAAGCCATGACAGTTAAAATAGAGAAACTTTTGTTGGAGCTTATAGAGCATCCCAAAACAGGAACCGGACAGGTTGAGCAGCTAAAGGGAGAACGGCAAGGTCAATGGTCAAGGCGTATCGACAAGAAAAACCGGCTTATCTACACCATTGACGATGAAGTTGTAACGGTAGAGGTCATCTCAGCGAAAGGTCACTATGATGCTAAGTAAGATTTTGAATACTTAGAGGGTACGAAGAATTGTTTTTTCTTCATACCCTTTTTTTCCGCTTTCTCCGATTATTCCGCCGCTCGCGCACGATTGGCTGCGCCGAGCTCGCCAAAGAACGGCTCGGTTGCATCGTGTGGTAACGAAGCAAGATAAGGAAAAGCGAACCCCACCAGTTATTGAGTGGGGTTTGGTGTTTTAATCCTGTCAGGTATTGGAAACCTGACAGGATTAAAGAACCCATTTCGGCGCAGATTTACCTACCAAAGTAGATTGTACCCAAGTTGGAGTATCATTTAGAGGGTCCGTCGGAATGTCCAACAAAAAAATTGAAACTTTTGCTGTATTTACCGCCTACAACCCGAAGAGATAAAACAACTGAGGCACAGCCCATAGCCGAAAAAAAGCAAAGTATTACTCGGCTCTAATCAGACTACTTAAACATTTTAGCCGTTGGAATTGATATCTTAAGCAAACGATGTGCTTAGCTGAAATAGAGGAAGGTACATAGCAATAAGAATTACACCAACCAGAAAACCCACCGTAATGATAAGTAATGGCTCAAGAATGCTGCTAACCAGGTTAACGCTATTCTCAACCTCCTCGGTGTACTGCTGGCTAAGCTCGTTAAAAACGGTATCCATACGGTTTACCTCCTCGGCCACTTTTATTAGGGCAACCATTTTTGAGTCGAAAAAGCTGAACTGCGAAAGGGTTTGGTAAAGGTATTCACCCCTAATAATTCCTTGTTGCATCTCCCGAAGGGCAACCTCAAAGGGGTAAAAACCAATCATCTTCTCAACCATTTCAATTGCTCTAAGCATAGGGACATGAGCCGATGAAAGGAGGGTCATAGCGTGGCAAAACCTAGCAGTGTAAACCTTGGTAATTGTATTTCCAACTCCTGGAATCTTCATAAGAATATGCGACGAGTACTTCCGAAAAAAAGATGCTTTGCGAAAATAAACAACAGCAGCAACAATTGCTACTACCCCCAGCAGCATAGCCGCAAAATGGGAAGTAACATACTCCGACATGGAGATAACCCGCTGGGTTAAGGCGGGCAAGTCGCCATCGAAACGCTTAAAGACCTCAGTGAAAATTGGAACCACAAAATTCATAAGAAAACCAACTGCTGCAAAGGCTGTAAAAAGCACCACAATGGGATAGGTTAATGCGTTAATCACCTGCTTTCGCTGTTTAAGCTTACGCTTATAGAATAGTGCCAGCTGGTTTAGCACCAGTTCTATCCGGCCAATCTCCTCGCCAATTCTTATGCTGTAATATTCATATGGCGAGAAACCATCAACCTGCTCGATGGCCTGCGAAAAGCTTAGGCCCGATATTAAGTTCTCCCTTATGGCCTCAACCACCTTATTCTCCTTTGCCTTTTTAAAGTGCTGCGCAATTATACTTAGGGCTTTATCAATATCGATACCCGAATTAAGCATCAGGGACATCTCGCTGTAAAACATCTCCTTGCCCTTGTCGGTCATCCCCTTAGTGAATGATATATCTTTTTTAAGAAAGCTGAACAGGTCGTCGCTGTCTAGTTCCTTTTTCTTACTCTCCTTTGCTATATTATAAATATTAAGAGCCATAATTAATAGTATTGTTGAAAAGTTGTTTCCCATTAAGCTTTTTCGCAATATGAAAAGTAATTCGTTTCCCTTGTATCTCGAATTCCAATGCTAACTCAGAAACTAGGTCGGTATCGCTAAAGTAAAAGGGTGTTACACGAATAAGCTTTGCTGGGTATGTAATGGTTGCCCTACCATTGTTACAAACTACCGAATTTGGTAGGATAGTATAGGTTATATTGTTAGTATTGTTTGAAAATGCGAATGAGTTAGGCTGAATGGTGGTACTAAGCGATTGAATAAAGTCTCGTTCAATTCTTGCTGTTAGAGCAATGTACTGGTAATACTCATCTGAGCTTTTCTGAAAAAGCGATAACCCCTTTTGAACATTACTCCACAGCAGCATGGCCATTGATATAATGGTTACAAAAAGCACTAATGCCACCATAAGTTCGATAATGGTGAAGGCTTTTAACCTATGGGTGCTCGAGGGTTTGGGTAATGCTTTTGTCTCCATTTACTTATCGGGAATTAGAACGAGCCGTTTCTTTTCCACTAACAATCGACCCTGCTTGCACCTAGCGGTTACCTTAAACTCGAGCAGCTCGCTATTCCAAGGGCTATAGGTTGCAATGCGTAACACTTCAAAATTTTTGAAATCATACAATTGCTCTTTGAAATCGCTATCGGCAAGAGAGGTATAAAAAATGTTATTTGTCTCGTTGTATGCTCTAGCCTTGAGTCCAATATTACTATTGCGATTCACATTATTCAGAATAAGGAATACAAATGACGAAATAACTATGAGAATAACCAGCGCAACCAACGCCTCTAATAAGGTAGATGCTTTTATATTTTTCTTTATGCGCAATTTACTTCTCATCATTATGCTAATAAACCCAATCGATAAATTGCATTTCGGGGTAATTGAATATAAACGGTACGCAGGCATAAGAAATTGGCAATTTTTGGCTGTTTACCTCGGCATTATAAATAAAGTTCTCGTAGTAAGCATAATCTGTTCTAAGGGTAAAAAGGTCAACCATTAATGTACCCCAAACCCTTCCCTTATGTTGAGTAAAACCAGAAGAATATACCTGCCCCAACACCTTTGCATTTTCATCGATTAGGCATTGGGGAATTTCCTCAATTTTCGACGAGTGAGAGTAGATCCAAACGACCCCATGCACGGTTGACGATTCCTTGATATGAACTAATGATTTACATCCATCGCCTCCTAAAACACCCACTATAGAGGGGTATGTAAGCTTAGCCCCCTGCTCAATAATAATTGTATCGGAGGCAAAAAGCTGAGCGTTCCCATCAACACCACTCTTTACAACAATTTTAGGGGCAGCAACAATTACCCCATTAAGCTTAGCGTTAGGCTCAATAACTATCTCGTAGTCTGAATGTACTAAGATTTTTCCGGATAAGGTAATATTATTGATACTCCAAGTAGTATCGGCAGAACCAATAATTAAAAGCGTATCGTCAAAGGAGTTAAACAGTTCGTTCTGTCCAATTAAAAAATCTTTTGACTTTCGCTCTCCCGTAATATCCCCATTTAGAATTGCCTTTGTATTATCAATAAGATAATCGGGTGGAGGTGGCAGCTTTTTGTCGCTAACCTTAATGTAATCTTCACGTTGCTCGATGCTGCCATTAAATAGGTTCCCCTCGAATCGGGCAGATCGCATTCGAAGCTCTGGTAAAAAGCAATACCCAACAACCTCACTATTTCCGCATACAGATAAGTAGCTATTCTTATCAGTCATATACAATGCTACTGGATCAATCGCTTTCCATGAACTACCGAAAAGTGCGCGCCGTGTTGTCTTTAAACCTTTATGTTGGCCTGAGAAAGTAATTAGACTATACCCTCCCCAGTACTCGTGTGATAGAGTAACCTTTGATGGTGTTTCGGGGAATAGCGAAATTTCCGAAAAGGAATTATTATCCACTATTTCAGGGTTAACCTGATATAACTCAACTGACGAAATTATATTCTGCTCAAGCTGGCTCAAACTTGCTTGTTGAGTAAAAAGAATACCCTTGTACTGTACAAAAAGTATATAACTAGTAACAAGTATAGTTAGGATAAGCAGCAGGAATATTACAAACACGAGAGCCCCAGCCTTAATCCTTGCCCCTAGCACGTTGGACTTCTCGGGAAAGACTGGGATATTAATACCTGTATTCCGCTTATGCTCAATAATTCTATTCAGATATTTCTTCAACTTGAGATCTAAATTCTGTAGAATCAATTTGTTCTTCAATTGGAGTATAGTCTATACCTTGATCCTTCTCTTCAGGATTAGCCCTACGAGAGAAAAACTTGTACCATACACTACCCTTATTCTGCTCAACCTTACTATCGATTGGATTGGAATTGTTTGTAGAATCGAGGAGCGTCTTTTTTAGCACACCTTTGTCCCATCGCTCCACACGGGCAAGTTGTCCATTGTAATCCCAATGTTTCCAATCGCCATCTTTAACACCTGCCAAAAACGAGCCCTTAACAACTAATATCCCTTCTTTAGTCTGCACCACATACTCACCATGCAAAGGGTAACCTTTATAACCTCCATAATTAAAACCTATAACTCCATTTGAATACCAATGGTAGAGCTTGTTGTTGCGAACCGATACGCTTAGTTTTTTTATGGGTAATTGGGCGGTTATCACCGTTGTATCGGTATGAACAGTAATATCTCTAGAACTAGGATAATAAGCGTTTCGGTTACACCCCACAACTAGCATTGCTACAAAAAAAACGAATAAAACATTTTGTTTCATAATCTACTCCTCATTATAACTGGTAATCGATCGTTCCTGGTTATCAAACCTCACCCTTATAGAGTCAGCATAAAGTCTCAAAACCTTTACAAGCATAACAGAATCCTGCTCATTCACTAAGTAATGCTGGTTATCGATTGAGATAATGCCAAGCCGACGTTTCTTGTCGGAGGTTTCAACAACACCCCAATAGGTAATAGCAGGCCAGAATGACGATTCAGCCATATTCTTTTGCAAAAATACATCATCAGAAAAATCGCTTTGTTGCTTTTCTACCTTGTGCTTAATGTTTTTCAGGAAAGGATCGGGATACTTTCCGTCAATAATAAAATTCTCTTTCGTTGCTTTAAAGCCTGCTGCTATAGATGTTTGTGAACCAATAACTTGCTCATAGGAATCTGTTTTGAAATGCGATACAATTTTTAAGATAATGAAACCCCAAATAAATAGAACAAGTGCACCCAATGCATAGTTTTTGTATTTTTTGGTATTCATAATCGATATAATTACTCAATAGTAAAATTAAATATATCGCTAAATTCGCCTTTATTTCCTGCCTTATCAATTGATTTTACACGCCAATATACTTTACCCTTGTACTCTGTAGAAAAGGAGTAGGTGGTAGTTAATACCTTTTCGGATTGAATTATCGATTCGGCGGTAAAGTTCTGATCACTAGCAATAAAAAGACTATCGTAAACCGTAGTTAGGTCGGGTGCTGAATGTTCCCACTCCAGATCGACAGGCATATCGGTTACCACATCGTTAAGAGCAGGACTTTTAAGTACAGGTTTAGCAGGTGGTGTTAAATCAACAAATAAGGTTCTACTTAGCATCTTCGACTGGCTTTCCTCATTCACGCCTTGCACACCCCACATATACTTTCCCTCTTCAAGCTCAACAGAAAGTGAGGTTAAAGAGGTTTCCTGCTCAGGAATAGCCAAATCTCCTTCCCATGTATCCCTTTTGATAACAAGACGATAATACATTGCATTTGGGAGTTTATGCCACTGAAAATTTACTAATTCGTTAGCAGATGCAGCATTGTTGGATGGAGCAATTAGCACAACCTCTTGATCGGCAAGATCGGGATCGTCGAGAATAGTTAGTTGTTGTACCTGGGGTTGTGTTTGGGAGGAACTATTGAGAGCCATAACACTCCAGTTGTAACGGCCAGGATTCAACGACATAATAAATTTTGTACTTGTTAGGTTTGTATCCAAAGGATTTGACAGAATTGTATCGAAATTTGGTGAAACAATCAATAACCTGTAATGTGTTGCATCGTTTACTGGATTCCACCAGAATGTAAGGGTGGTTTTGGTTGTCATCAAATCATCTAGTGGTGAAATCACCTCTATACTTTCTTCGGATAGGTCATCCTCAAAAAAATCGTCGCATGACCACATAGCAGCTACGAATAGCATCAACAATATTCTATTTATTTTCATTCTCTAAATTTTTAATATCCTGAATAAAAAGTTTTAAAACCAAAATTGGGGTGGCTTGTCCACTCAATTTGGTTGTGTATAGGCTAGCCGATTTAATAACGCCAGGATTATTCCCTGTTTCCAACTCGTACAACAGCCAAAGCAACGATGCATAGTCGCCAGAAATTTCCACCTGATAAGTGAAAACACGGTAATTGTTCTCAATGTATACATGAGGGCCAGGAAAACTTAAAATATTTATCTTTTCCTTTATACTGTATTCTGATATCTTTTGAAGTAGCTGCTCTTGGGTGTAATTACCCATATATTTATCCGATCCAACAAGTGAGTCAACTCTAGATAACTCTCTTTCGTAAAAGAGGATGCTTTGGGTTGCATTACCTACCCTCTCGGTTTGTCTTGCAACCTCAAGATACTGCTTCTTTATCCTAAGGGTTTCCTTAATGGATAATATGTAAACAATCCACATCAGTGCTACGCTAGCAATGAGCAGGTACAAGAATTTTGACCTATATGTAAGCTCAATTCTCATCGATTAATCTCAAGAAGCAGTTCAAAATAAATGGGTTTATTGGGTTCTTCCTGTCCAAACTTAATAATAAATATATCCTTTAACCACGCCTCCTTTTTAAGCTTATCCTTCCAATTGTTGAAATGGCTCGAACCTCTGCTACTGCCAGAAACTAAAATCTGATTCTCGTTGTACTTAATGGGTTTTCCCAACCTAATCTTATCATCGGGCGATGCAATTGAGAGCGATGTTAATTCAAGAGAATCGGGGACTATACGAGCAATTCTATCGAAGAAATATGAGAACCGTGAAGATTGTAACAATCCACTTCGCTCAATAAATCTTCTTCTTTTGGCATACTGCTCCTTTAAAGCCTCATTTCGATTCAATAATGACTGATGCTGCTGTAGGAGAGTACTTGAATGTTGGTGTTTATCGTTATAGTACGAGAAAAGCATAAAGTTACCTAACAGCAAAACAAAGGTAAAAACCAATAAAGCCCACCCCATAAGCCACACAGCACGTTTAAATAAAAATTCGTCGGCATATCTATTTGCAACATCCACAATGGGCAGTTCTATTTTTGCAATATATGCTACAGAAATTGAAAGCACTGGTACTAGACAAGTTCGAATATTATCACCAGAAATATTGATAAAATCGTGGCTAATGCTTTTTGTTGGTGTAAACTCTATGCTATATGAGTTGCTGTTTATTGCCCAAAATTCTGTGGCGAAGTTTATAGGCTGATCAAAAAGGAATGGTGTACTATTTAGAGAAAAAGGGCCAAAATACATCGAGACTGGAATAACTCCTATCTCTCCAAAAGCTTTATATAAGTTATCGATTATCTCTCGGCGAACCACGCTAATAAAATTGCCACCATCAACAGATGTACACTGAACGTAAAAATCGTCAGCAATGGCATTGGGTAATACCAAATCCAACGGTTTTTTGCCAACCCCTTCCGACACAAATTTATGTACTAGCGATTTACCATCAACACAAACTACTACTGGAGCATTTTTCCATAGCAATGGTTTAAGCGCTGAAATAGAATCAACATCAATTTGCTGCTGCTCAACAATAATATTTTTTCTTTGCTTAACCGTTTTAATGATATGAACGCGAAAACTGCTAGATGTGTAATAAGATACTTGCACCCCTAATACTGAGGAACCTCTTACCACACCAATATTTTTAACTCTATCTAGCATTAACCAATTATTGTTGGACGAATAAATATATTGAGTTTTGAGTTTGAATCCTGCTTCGATCGGCTACTAAAAAACCATTTAATTATAGGTATACGCTGCAGAAACGGTATTCCACTTGACGACTCACGAGTAGAAATTTCCTCTAATCCTCCAAGTAAGATCATTTCTTGATTCTTTACGCGAATTTTTGATGAAAAATCGCGTGACACTTTGCCCGGAGGAGCGTTCTTGTCGATACGTTCGGTAAAATCGGATTGTAGCACCTTTACGTTTAAGGTAATTTGGTCATCACCGGAAACAAAGGGTTTAATAATTACCTCTAGCTTAGCCTCAACACTAGGGTATTCTCTAGTAGTAGATAGAACAGGAGTTTGTCCCGCAGTAACATTGCTCTGCTCAAGCAAGTAGTACTCAGTTTTTCCAATATTAATTTTAGCTTCATACCCATTTAAAGTAGAAAGAATTGGTGTTGACCTTATTTTTAAATTACCAGAAGCTTCAAGGGCTTTTATATTTAAGTAAAAATCACCACTCACCTTTCCCAGATTTGCCATTCCTGTTCCATTAATTTTCCGAATAAGATTGTTAATGGACCCCGTACTAAGGCTCAAATCAACACTAGGATAAACTGAACCTGTAGTTTTAGTGTTTCCCTCACCTAATCCTGCCTCTATACCCGTATCAAGAGTAGTTGATGTTTTCACATCAACAATAATTATCTCAATCATAATTACCGGAACAACCTTGTCGATTTGCTCACACAAATTCTGAAAAGCTAGTACTCTTTCTTGGCTACCACTAACTAATAGAGAGTTTAAATCTGGAAATTCTTTTATTGTTAGCCCAACAATCATCTCTTCAGGAATTTGCACAAGTAGGCTATCTACAGGCCTGTTAGTAAACCCAATTATTTTGTTTACCTTGAATGAGTCTAACTTCTTATCTCCTATTATGTACGTATCCTCGTCCTTTACAAATGCTATTTCTCTGCCGATAAACATACCCCTTAATAAATCTTCGTAGGTTACGTTTTGAAGTGAGAGAGAGATGTTATCTTTTAAATCAATCCCCAAGAAATAATTTGCATCTAGGTTGCGGGAAGCCTCCTTAATTACTTCGGACATTGGTGCATCTATTGCAACTATTGAAATCCTTTTATCAGCAACTGGGGTTACTTCAAGCACGAATGTATCGGAGCCACCCGATTGGGCAGGTTGACGAGCTAGGTTGCGCTGTGAAGTTTGGCCTTGTGATCCGTAAGACTGATTACGACTAGGGTTGTATACATTGCTTCCCTTTTGCTGCGCCTCAAGTGTAGAACTGCGGTCTGGCATTGCCTTAATATAAAAACTCCCATCCTCATTTTCTTCAAAATCTAAATTATTTGCTTTTGCCAGATGCTCAATGGCGTTTTTAGGTTTTAGGTTAGTTACTAAAATATTAACAAATGTATTCTGAATATCAGGGTGAGCAAAAACATTAATTCCCGCTTCCTGAGTAATTTGCCTTACTGCAACAGATAAAGGTATATTCTTAAAATCAAGATCAAGTGTGTTGGCTTGGGTATTATGCTTAACAACCCCCACAAGGGGCATTTCTGGTGGCTTTGGACGATACAAATCAATAATGCTCCCTACAGCTTCAATGTCTAACCGATATTGCTTACACAAGAAATAGATTAAATCTGCAACTTTCACCTCAGTGAAATTATTCACTACGGTAATCTGCAAATCAGGAGCAATGTTGATATTAACTCCGGACAGATTACCTACAGCTCTAACAAATTCATGAATTGATACATTGGTAACCGAAATATCAATGGTTTTATTAAGCGCTTCTATTCTGCCTGAAAGTTTATGAATCTTTTGTTCTAGGCTCAATGAATCGAACTGAACACTTGTTTCAAGCGAATCTGGGGCAACCTGACCAGCGTTCATATCGAGAGAACTGAATAAAAACAACCCTAACAATAAATACACAAACCAGCGTAACCTTATTCCAAATCCTTGTCTCATTTTATCTAACATAATTTATTTTTTTCTATTGCATATCTACAAGTAAAGGGAAAATCTCCTCCAACGAAGTTTCACCTTCAGCAAACATCTCAATGGCTTTCTGTGCTAAAGTCTTGAGCATAGACTTACTATAAAGCTCGTCGATTTGCTGTTTCCTTATGTGCTGTCGAATATCATCGGTTACCTCTATCATCTCATAGATAGCCCTTCTGCCTTTGTATCCGGTATAGTAGCATAAATTACACCCCACTGGGATAAACTGGGTTGATGGAAGTGTATCCATATTCGTCCTAAGGTTTATGTCTGTTGGGAGTAAAGGTTTTTCTTGTTTACAATGCGGGCAAAGTTTTCGTATTAATCGTTGTGCCACGCTTAGGTTTAGTGTACTTGCCAACAGGTAAGGGGGTATACCCATATCCTGCAAACGGGAGATTGTTCCTATTGCAGAGTTTGTGTGGATAGTTGAAAGCACAAGGTGACCCGTTAAAGAAGCTCTAATGGCCATTTGGGCTGTTTCAACATCACGTATCTCTCCAAGCATGATGATATCGGGGTCTTGTCGCAGGAAAGTGCGCAACGCATTGGCAAAGGTCAAGCCTATGTCCTCCTTTAGCTGAACCTGATTAATCCCCTCCAACGTATACTCAATTGGATCCTCAATTGTAAGAATATTGCTTTCGACACTATTAAGAATTTTAAGGGTAGCATAGAGTGTAGTAGTTTTCCCCGACCCAGTAGGTCCGCTAATAAGGATTATACCATGGGGCTTTACAATTGAATTCTTATATGCCTTCAGTTGATCGTTTGTAAAACCTAGTGAATCTATTTCTATATGGGTTGAATCCTTGCTTAGCAATCTTAGCACCACTTTTTCACCATGTAGTCCAGGTAAAACTGAAACCCTAATGTCAAAGTTACAAAACTCATCGGTGTAGAAAATACGACCATCTTGAGGCAATCGTTTTTCAGCTATATCAAGATTAGCCTTTATTTTAATCTTATTAACCAGCGAGGGATATACTTCTTTTGATATGGTAAATCGCTCTATGAGCTTTCCGTCAATCCTCATTCTTACTCTACAACGCTCCTCATAAGTCTCGATATGAATATCGGAGCATTCAATACGATAAGCTTCCTGTATTAGATCCATCAGGTAATCGCTGTGCTTGCTGAAGAGCACACCGCTACTCTTACTTTGCTTTCCCTTTCTATAGTAACGAGATAACAAATTTTGTATCTCCTCCTCAGCAACAAGATCAAAAGAAATCTCCTTGCCAAACAATAATTTTAGCTCATCAGCAATAACTCCCGAATTATCTGAAGAAGCATAGAAAACACATAAAGTGTCACTAATAGCTTTGGGTACAATTTTATAGTGCCAAGCCTGATCGGTGGTAATGCTTTGAATTACATCTGTAGGAATCTGCGTTGGCTCAGGCATAACTATAAGTAGTATTTATTAATTACTAGTTCTAAAACATCAGGATTATGCCATGTAACCAAAAGGTAAATACAGAAAAATAACGCCATTACCCCTGCAAGGGGTATTGTGATCTGTCGTTTTGATATCAATATAAACGCACTAAAAAAAATAAGGATCAATAAGTAGGAGAGTAGAGAAAAAAAGACATATTCAGCAAAACCTAAGTATACGGCTGGTACTATCCAAAATAGAATATCTCCTAAACCTATATACTTTTTAAATAGTAACGCTGGCCGTTTAAACTTAATATATACATAGAGGAACAAAAATACCAGCTGAATAACCATAAAACTGAAATTCGCAAGTAAAATATGCAGAGATAAACGCTTTTCTGTATAACTTAACACAAGTACTCCAACTATAATAAGGACAAGGTTTAAAACATGTATTGTTCTATGCCTATAATCCTGCACAAAAAGGGCTAAAAGCAATGGGATAATAAAGATTTTAATGATGGATGATAGCATGACTAATCGCGAACTACTTCTACTAATTTTTTATCCTGATCTATTTCCCAAATATTAAAAACTCCATCCCTATCAAAATCAATAACTGCAGTAGCTCTTGCTGTGAAAAAATCGGGGCCTGCCTGAACAATATCAATTCTGTAATTGGCCGTCCCTCCATCGGTAACAAGTTTACTCTGCTCAAAACCAACCTCATTGAGGCTAGTTGAAAAAGACGAATACATATAAAAGTAGTTTTGCTGTAAACTATGAAGATAACCAAGTTGGACTTGAGCTTCGGCACTTTTCGCTCTCGAAATCAATGGCATAAGCCTTGGTAAAGCTATAAGCACTAGTATACCAATTATAACTAACACCACTAATAACTCCGTTAGTGTAAAAGCCTTCATTTTCTTAACAACTGATCCTTTTCTAAGCATAAAGCACAAGAGAAAATTTTGAAATTAAGAGAACTATTTATGGTGCTAAATTATATCAATATTCTTAAGAAGCATAGAATTAGCTATAATTTTTCATCACTAGCATCCGAAAGTCTGTTTTTTAAAAAGCCCGAAGAATTCCTTATTTTTGAGTTCGACAAAAAACTTTATAAATATGGGACTCTTCAGGCGAAACAAAAATAACAATAAACCTCTTATCCG
>JAQUJY010000128.1 GCA_028680705.1 Bacteroidales bacterium | reverse complement strand
CCATAGGAGAATAAACGTCCTTGTAGCATACGATCGGGAGAGAAGTTAATACCTGGAACCACATTGGCAGGATTAAAAGCAGCTTGTTCAATGTCAGCAAAATAATTATCTGGATTCCTGTTTAGCTCAAATTCGCCTACTGGTATAAGTGGAAAATCTTTTTTTAACCACATTTTAGTTAGGTCAAAAGGATTGGTTTCCATAGCGTCCGCCTCTTTTTCCGTCATGAGCTGAACGTAGACTTTCCATTTTGGAAACTTCTTTTTTTCAATGGCTTCATAGAGATCTCTTTGATGAGATTCTCTATCCATTCCAACTACCTTTCCTGCCTCTTGATCTGTTAAATTTCTTATTCCCTGTTGAGATCTAAAATGAAACTTAACCCAAGTGCGCTCATTTTTATTGTTAATAAAGCTATATGCGTGAGAACTAAATCCATGCATATGTCTGTAGGAGGAAGGAATTCCCCTATCTCCCATGATAATGGTTACTTGCAAAAGTGCTTCTGGTAGCGATGACCAAAAATCCCAGTTGGTATTTGGGCTTCTCATATTGGTGCGCGGATCCCTCTTAACTGCATGGTTTAAATCGATAAATTTCATGGGGTCCCTAAAGAAGAATACGGGGGTATTATTCCCCACTAAATCCCAATTTCCTTCTTCGGTATAAAATTTTAGTGCAAACCCACGAATATCTCTTTCTGCATCTGCTGCTCCTCTTTCACCAGCAACGGTTGAGAAACGAGCCACCATTTCCGTCTTTTTGCCAATCTTCGAAAATATATGGGCCTTAGTGTATTTTGTGATATCATGAGTTACGGTAAATGTTCCAAATGCCCCAGAGCCTTTTGCATGCATTCTACGCTCAGGGATAACCTCACGATCAAAATGCGCCATTTTTTCCAAAAACCAGGTGTCCTGTAGAGATACAGGCCCTCTTTTACCAGACGTCATGGTATCCTGATTGTCTGTTACAGGAGCTCCTGCTGCTGTTTTTAGCTCAGGATGTTTTCCTTTATTTTGGTTTCTGCTAGGAATTGGATCCCCTAACTTATTTTTATCCATAGGGTTTTTCTTATCCATTTTGTCATTTTTCTTATTCATGTCATTCACCTTTTAATTATTAAAATGTATATGATCACTACTTAATTCATTAAAAATAAACCATTTTTTTCTCACCAAAACCTTAAAAACTAATTTTTTTCTTTCAGATAAGCCAACTCTTTGCCAAGTTTTGGTTTTGGTTTGTGCAACTTACCAATCTGTGTGACTTGTTTCATTTTCTGTTATCTGAATTTCTTCGGATGTTAAATCCTGTAGTTAATAAGCCATCTTCTGTAAATGTACTTAAAAAAATTACACCATATCATATTTCTCTGCCACACATTATCACAATGGTAAGTAGGAGGATAATTGAAAACTGTAATTTATTTTACCGCAAAAACATCATTTTAAACAAAGATTACAGGAAGGGAATTATGATTCGACCAACGATTTCAACTTTTTGCTGAGAGTTTCGTTAAAGATTATATACTTTTATCAGCGTTAAACCTTATTTCATATTTATGCAGCTACTTGTGCTTGTTGATACTATTGCACCACGAATTGGGTACATCCTAAACCATGTGCTGGGCACCATGCTTGGGTTTAAGGTAGAGTTAACTACCGATGAGGCTGCCTTTAACTCATCAATCTTGCCCAAAATCGCATACTCTAGCCATAAGGTTGAGAGTGCAATACAGATTTATCCTCATGTTATAATGCAGCAGAAGGGCATTTCGGTACAAGGCATTCAAGTTTCACAATGGCGTGGTCTTCCTATCTTTTTCCAAACAAATGCATCTGCCATTATTCCGTTCGATATTTTTGCTGCATCGTTTTACCTAATTTCCCGTTATGAGGAATATCTTCCTTTTAAAGCCGACCCACATGGGCGGTTCCCCTCGGGGAGTAGCTTGGCGGTAAAGAATAATTTTCTGCATCTTCCATTAGTCGATTTATGGGCAGATGAGCTGGGTAAAATCTTGACTAATAATTTTCCTAATATCAGGGTTTTGAAGCGTAAGTTCGAGTATGTACCAACCATCGATATTGATAATGCATTTGCCTATAAGCATAAAGGATTATTGCGTAACAAGTTAGGTGTAGCCAATAGCCTAGTGCACTTTAAGTTTGCTGATGCATTTAGGCGCTTACTTGTGTGTTTTAGGCTAAAACCCGACCCTTTTGATACTTACGAGACATTGTTGAGTTTTTTACCCTCCAACGCGGTTTGGTTTGTTTTGGGCGGTAACTTTTCAAAGTTTGATAGGAATATTTCTGTTAGCCACCGTGTGCTTCAGGAAAAACTAGGGAAAATTTCGGCAAGGCATACCATTGGGTTACATCCTTCGTACAGTTCGTTTAATAATTTTGAAAAGTTGATGAGCGAAAAGAAGAGACTCGAGGAGTCCATCCACAGCTCAGTTGAGCATAGCCGACAACACTTTTTACGCATGCAATTTCCAAAAACCAATCAATTGCTTGCTCAGGCCAAAATTAAGTTTGATTACAGCATGGGATATCCAGATGCTATTGGGTTTAGGGCAAGCACCTGCACTGCCTACAATTTTTACGATATAGTTGATGAAAAAGCGTTATCTTTGAAAATAATTCCTTTTCAGGTTATGGATAGGGCGCTTTTACAGGGGTTAAAACTTAATCCAGAGCAAGCTGTTGAGCAAACTTTAGCCATGGCAAAAATGGTAAAAAGTGTAAAAGGAACGTTTGTCACGGTTTGGCATAACGAAACTCTTTCTGGTATTAACGAGTGGAAAGGTTGGGGAAACGTTTTAAGGGATATTCTTGAAAAGATAGATAGCGGGATTGTTCAATAAAATGTTTTATGCTGTTAGCGAATTAAAATTCTACCTATTTTGAAGATTACATACGTTAAGCACGATGATATTGATACGGCCAAGTGGGACTCATGCATAGCCCATTCGGTAAACGGAATAGTATATGCGTATTCATGGTATCTCGATATTGTTTCGGAGCATTGGGATGCGTTAATCGGTGACGATTACAAGGCTGTTTTTCCATTAATATACAGCACAAAGTTTGGTGTTAGCTATCTGTATCAACCCTTTTTTACACAGCAGTTAGGTCTTTTTTCATCGGGGCACGTAAGTAATGATTTGGTTGGTAAGTTTTTAGAGGCAATACCGCAAAAATTTCGTTTTATCTCCATAAGCCTGAACACCTTCATTAAATTTGATTACCCTGCTGCCAAAGTAACAACAAGAATTACACACCATCTTGATTTAATTGAACCCTACGCAAAAATTTCGTCGAGGTACTCAAAAAACACCAAGAGAAATATATCAAAGGCCGTTGCCTATAATGTTAGTGTTGTTAAAGGGTTAAGCGCGTTTAAACTCCTTGAACTTAAAAAAGGGAACCAGGTGGTACCCCTAAAGCAAAAGCATTTTGATACGCTTAAAAAGTTAATAACGCAATCGGTAGCCAAAGGGGTAGGAGAGGTTTTTGGTGCTTACGATAAGCACAATGAGCTATGCGCGGGTGCACTTTTCCTTAAGTCTAACGGAAAGGTCATCTTCCTTTTGGCCTCATCAACGGAAGAGGGGAAGAATACCCGTGCCATGTTTGGGTTAATAGATTATTACATTCAGCAGAATGCAGAGTCGCACCTAGTGCTCGATTTTGAGGGTTCGAACATTGAATCGGTTGCTCGTTTTTATTCAGGATTTGGGGCTACTCCATGCGAATACAACCATTTAGTAATCAATAAACTTCCTTGGTATATAAAGCTGTTTAAGCAATGATTAGGGGTTTATCTCATTCCATAGCACAACTTTTTCCCTATAAGGTTTTACATGGCATGGTAAGGCCAAGAATAGTGGCTCCTTTTTACCATACAGTCTCTAATTTAGCTCCATTACATATTGCCTCGCTCTATCCAGTATATACTCCAGAGCAGTTTGAGCGGCATCTCGAATTCTTGCTAAAGCATTTTGAGCCCATTGTATCAACAGATGTTCCCTTGATACTCTCAGGTAAGAAAAAATCAAAAAAACCTGCGCTATTCCTTAGTTTCGACGATGGTTTTAAAGAAATTGTCACCATTGTTGAACCCATTCTTTCAAAAAGAGGGATTCCTGCCACCTTTTTTGTTAGTCCCAATTTTGTAGATAATCGCGATATGCTCTTTCGGTGCAAGCTAAGCCTTATCGAGAGTCGGTTATCAGATTTTAAGGATAAAAGTTTGCTAACAGAAGTTCTTGGAAATATTACGGGAAAAAGGAACATTGGCGCAAATCAGATTAAGAATATAATTTATGGATTGGGTCACAACGATTCCGATTCCATTGATTCTATTGCCAATGCAGTGGGGGTAAATTTTACAGAATATCTAAAAACAGAACAACCCTACCTAACGCTTAATCAAATTTTAACGCTAAGTAGCAAGGGGTACACAATTGGAGCTCACAGTCTTACTCATCCATTGTTCGCAGAGTTAACTTTTGAACAGCAAATTAGCGAGGTCCAGCAAAGCGTTGATTGGGTGCAGCAGAATATTCCGAACCAACCAAAACTATTCGCATTCCCTTTCACAAGCCATGGGGTAGATGGACGAATATTTAAGCATTTTATCGACAGCAATGAGCCTAAAATTGACCTAATGGTTGGCACATCTGGATATAAACCCACCCATACTAATCGGTTTCTACACCGTATTCCCATGGAGATTAGTTTGGTAAGCGCAAAATCGCGATTGAAGTCGGAATTGTTTTATTACCTTGCCAAGGCGTTGGTTGGTAAGCATAATGATAAATTAGGTTATGGTACGCATTAAGCGGTATAAACTTTCTGAACTGCTGATTTTTGTTGATAGTTCAGCCTATAATAGTATGGATATTGTGCCCATTAGTAGGCACAGGGCTAAATCGTATGTGCACAATCCAAGGGCAAATCCCGATGATGTGGTTCTTTATATGGCCTATATTGATGAAGAGATGGTTGGCTACAGAACCCTTTTGCCCGACACAGTTTTTATCAACGACGAAACCCACAGGGTTGCATGGCTTAGCGGTAACTGGGTAAATCCAAAACTTAGGCGAAAGGGAATTGCATCAGCGTTGTTTAGCGAGGCTTTTGCTGATTGGAATGGCAAACTTCTTTTTACAAACTATGCATTAGAGTCGAAAGCCGTTTACGATAAAACTGAGAGGTTTAGTCTTATCCAATCTTCAAGAGGGGTAAGGTTGTACTTAAGGCCTTGCCTTTTGGCAATATTGAGCAAAAAGGGTAAGGCGTTTAGGTTTTTAAATCCACTTTGGAGAATACTCGATGCCCTGCTTTGGCTAGTTAATCCGCTGCCACTTTTTGCTAGATTGTTTAAAATGGATGGTGTGCGGTTTGAGTACTTGCCTTCTCCCGATGATGGGGTTGCAATGATGTTTGAGCAGACTACGGCCAATTCACCATCGCAACGTAAGCGGCAGGAACTGGAGTGGATTATTGGAAATCCTTGGTTGGTGTCGTCGCCATTGGTTGATATGATTGGGCAAAAGTACTTTTTCTCATCATCACCTAAAAGATTTGTGCAATCAATTGTAAAGGTGTACCATAAGGGTAAACCATTGGGTTTTGTGATGATAAATGCAGCAGATGGCGCTGTTTCTGTCCCTTATGTTTCATGCTCTGCTGAGCATACCTTACTTTTTGCCAAAATCATAGTTAAGCACAGCATGGTAATTGGAGCCAATAGGCTAACCGTTTATAATCCCCAAATTGCAGATTCAATGAGGGGTTTAAAGCCATTTTCAATGCTTTCGCGCACACAGTATCGTAACTACTTTGCAACAAAATCGCTTAGCACACAGTTAGGCAACAAAACCTTTTTAGAGGGAGATGGTGATTGTGTCTTTGTATAAGGCGGGGATTCAATCTTTTGGTACCATTCGGGGATTGTCTAAAACACGTTAGGATTACTCCATAAGGCTATCAAAATCAATCTCGGAAGTGTGCTCCGTTTCCACTAGCCTTGTCTTTTCGCAGCGCAAGGTTTTCGATGGAAATTTTTTGAGCAAACCATAATTGTGGGTAGCCATAATAACCGCCCTGCCCGTTGCTGCAATATCAAACAGAATTTTCATTATATCGTCCGATGTCTCAGGGTCGAGATTGCCCGTGGGCTCATCGGCAAGTATAATATCGGGGTTGTTTAAAAGCGCTCTGGCAATTACAATACGCTGTTGCTCGCCGCCCGATAGTTGGTGCGTCATCTTAAAATCTTTATGCTTAAGTCCCACTTTATCAAGAGCATCATCAATGCGGTCTTTCATTTCCTGTTTATTCTTCCAGCCAGTAGCTTTTAGTACAAAGGTTAGGTTCTCTAGAACGGTCCTGTCGGTTAGTAATTGAAAATCCTGAAAAACTATTCCAATTTTTCTCCTCAGATATGGTATTTGCTTGTTTTTTAGCTTATGCAGCTCAAAATTGGCAACTCTTCCTTCACCTTTTTTTAGCGGGAGTTCGGCGGTTATGGTTTTTATTAGGCTTGTTTTCCCGCTTCCAACCTTACCGATAAGGTAAATAAACTCACCCTTATTTACTTTCAGATTAACATC